>CAYMSE010000221.1:0-3855 GCA_964392935.1 uncultured Oleiharenicola sp. | reverse complement strand
CGGTCGACGCGGGGGTGAACCGGCCCGGCGCCTACGTGGCGCAAGCCACCGCCCGCCTCGCCGAATTCAAGCGGGAGCCGGGCCCCGACGGGAAACTCACGCAGGTCCAGGTCGGCGCGGTGCTGACGCCCCTGTTCAAAGCCCGCTCGTTCCCCCCGCCGCTGCCCGAGGTCTACGCGACGATCGCCGAGACTTGGGCGCTGAGTTCCGTGCGCCCCAAGCCCGCGCACCTCGCCGTCCTCGACGAGGGCATCCGCCAGTTTCCCCGCGACTCCGGTCTGCTCTACCGCGCCGCCCAGCTGTACGAGGAAGCCGGCGCCCCGGAGACGGCCGCCGCCATCGCCCGCCTCGGGGCCCGCTTCGCTGCGGAACCGGCGGCCGCCGCGCGGTTTGAGGAGCTGCTCGCCCGCCTCCCCAAGCCGGCGCCGCCGAAGTAACTGCGCCATTGCCTTGCACGGGCGGATGCTGCTTTTTGGCGGAATGTCCGTCGAAAACACCGCGCCCGCGCCCTCCGACTTCATCCGCGATATCGTCAGCGGACACGTCGCGGAGAAGCGCTACGCGAAGATCGTCACCCGCTTCCCGCCCGAACCCAATGGCTACCTGCACATCGGCCATGCGAAGTCCATCTGCCTGAACTTCGGCATCGCCCGCGAACACCAGGGCCAGTGCAACCTGCGCTTCGACGACACCAACCCGGTCAAGGAGGACGTCGAGTACGTCGACTCGATCACCGCCGACGTGCAGTGGCTTGTCGCGGGCTGGGCGGACCACCTGCTGTGCTTCAAGGCCAAGGGCACCCACCCGGCCGCGGTCACGAGCAACGGCCAGCCCGATGCGTTCATCGCGCCGGTGCCCCCGGGGCCCGGCGCCGAGCCGTTCTTCGCCTCGGATTACTTCGACCAGCTCTATCTCTACGCCCTTGAGCTCATCCGGCGCGGGAAGGCGTATGTCTGCGATCTCACCGCCAAGGAAACCGACGAGTACCGCGGCGCGCCCGACAAGCCCGGCCGTGAGTCGCCGTGGCGCAACCGCAGCGTCGCCGAGAACCTCGACCTCTTCCAGCGGATGAAGGCCGGCGAGTTCCCCGACGGCGCCCGCACGCTCCGTGCGAAGATCGACATGGCGGCGCCCAACGTCTGGCTGCGCGACCCGCTCCTCTACCGCATCCGCCACGTGCCGCACCACCACGCCGGCGACAAATGGTGCATCTACCCGCTCTACGACTACGCGCACTGCCTGAGCGACTACCTCGAGGGCGTCACGCACTCGATCTGCACGCTCGAGTTCGTCGACCACCGCCCGCTCTACGACTGGATCCTCGAGCACCTCGGCCTCCCGCGCCCGCTGCCCCGCCAGTACGAGTTCGCGAAGCTGATCCCGAACTACATGATCGTCAGCAAGCGCAACCTCCTTCGCCTCGTGCAGGAGAAGGTCGTGGCCGGCTGGGACGACCCGCGCATGCCCACGCTCTCGGGCCTGCGCCGCCGCGGCATCCCCGCGAGCGCCGTCCGCCGCTTCGTCATCGGCGTGGGCGTCACGAAATTCAACAGCGTCACCGACATCGCCGTCTTCGAACATGCCATCCGCGAGGAGCTGAACGCGTCCGCGGCACGCCGCCTCGCCGTCCTCCGGCCCATCAAGGTCGTCCTGACCAACCTCCCCGCCGGCGAGTCGGTTCCCTGCGCGGCGACCAACAATCCCCAGGATGAGAACCCGACGACGCGCGAGGTCGCCCTGACGCGCGAGGTGTTCATCGAGTCCGACGACTTCGCCGAGGTCCCCCCGCCGAAGTATTTCCGCCTGAAGCCCGGCGGCGAAGTCCGCCTGAAGTACGCGTGCATCATCAAGCTCGACGAGATCGTGAAGGACGCCGCCGGCGCCATCGTGGAGTTGCGCTGCACCGCGCAGCTCGACACGCGGACGGGCCAGCCGAACGCGGACAAGAAGGTCAAGGGCACCATCCACTGGGTCAGCGCCAGCCAGAGCCTCGCCGCCGAGGTGCGCCTCTACGACCGCCTCTTCACCGTGCCCGAGCCGGCCGCCGCCGAGGATTTCCTGAAGGTGGTGAACCCGAAGTCGCTGGAAGTCGTCACCGCCCGCCTCGAGCCCTCGCTTGCGTCGGCCACGCCGGCCGACCGCTTCCAGTTCGAGCGCCTCGGCTACTTCGCGCTCGATGCCAAGGACAGCGCACCGGGCCGGCTCGTGTTCAATCGCGCCATCTCGCTCAAGGATACCTGGGCGAAGTAACCGCCGCGTCCCGCGACGCCGACCGTCATGGATCTCCCCCACCTCGACGCCATCGAAGCCCGCGTGCTCGGCGCGCTCATCGAGAAGGATCTCACGACGCCGGACTACTATCCGCTGTCGCTGAATGCGCTCGTCAACGCCTGCAACCAGCTCAACAACCGCGATCCGGTGATGGCGCTGGGCGAAGCCGACGTGAACCGCGCGCTCGACAAGCTTCGCGAAAAACGCCTTGCCGTGGTCATTTCCGGCGGCGACAGCCGCGTGCTGAAGTTTGCCCACAAGGCGCGGGACACGTTCGAGCTCACCCGCGCCCAGCTGAGCCTGCTCGGGGTGCTGCTGCTCCGCGGGCCGCAGACGACCGGGGAGCTCCGGGGTCGCACCGGCCGCATGCATGAGTTCGCCGATCTCCCCGACGTGCAGGCCAACCTCGGTTCGCTCGCCATCCGCGAGGCGCCGCAACCGGCCCTGGTGTCCGCTCTCCCCCGCCAGCCCGGCACCAAGGAGGCGCGCTACATGCACCTGCTGTCCGGCCCGCCGGCCGTCAGCGCGCCGGTCGCGGCCGAGGCGCCCGCCGTCGACGCACCGCTTTCATCCGACACCGTCCGGCTCGCGCAGCTCGCGGCTGACAACGCCGACCTGAAGCGCCAGCTCGCCGACCTCCGTCGGGAATTCGACGAGTTCCGGAAGAAGTTCGAGTAACCGGGCCGCCCGCGGCCTCGTTGTCACGATTCCAGCGTAGGGCCGGCGCTCGTCGCCGTCCGCGGGCGGCGGCAAGCGCCGCCCCTACGGAATCGAATTGAGGCCGCTCCGCGCCAACCGCGTTAGTTTTGCGGGGCCGCGGGCTGTACCGCCGGCGCCTGGGCCTTCTTCTTGTGCCGCTTGTGGGAAGCCTTGCGGTGCTTCTTGCCCCGGTGCTTGCCGGCTTTGGCCGGAGCCGCGGTGTCCGCGGCCGGAGCCGGGGCGTTGTCCGCCGGCTGGGCCGGCGCGGGCGCGCTCGGCACCGTGAACGGGGCGCCGGCGGACTCCTCGGCGAACACCGAGGCGGTCAGGAGACTGAGCGAAACGAGGGCGAGGCTGGTCAGCTTCTTCATTGGCAGGAAAGACGGATAAGATCGGTGGCGGTTACCGCGGTCACGCGAGGCCGCTGAGAAACTTCTCGAGGCGGGCCTTGACCCGGTCACGGCCCAGCACCCGGAAGATCGCGGTGATGCTCGGACCGGCATTGGTCCCGGTCACGGCCAGGCGGGCCACGGCCTGGTAGTCGCCGAACCCGAGGCCCTTGCCCTCGGCCAGCGTCTTGATTGCGGCCTCGATGGTGGCGTCGGTCGAGAAATCCATCGCGGCGAGCGCGGCGATCAGCTCCGTCAGTCGCGCCTTCGGGTCGCCCTTCGCGAGTACTTTCTCCCGCACCTTGGCGTCGATCGGGAAGTCGTCGGTGAAGAAATAGACCGTGTACGCGCCGAGTTCGTCGACCGATTTGATCTTCGGCTGGGCGAGCGCCATGATCTCGTGGAAATACGGCTCATTCGCCATCACCGCGGCGCCGTGCGGCAGCTTGGCGAAGTAGTCCCGGGCCAGCGCGGCGAATTTCTCCGCCGGCTGCTC
>CAYMSE010000220.1:0-3797 GCA_964392935.1 uncultured Oleiharenicola sp. | reverse complement strand
ATATCGATAACCAGCTTGCGGCATTCGTCTTTCGTCATGGAAGGCGGGAGGTCAGTTGCGGAAACGCTTGATGATGAGGGTGGAATTAATTCCGAGCATACCAAAGGAATTATTCAGGATTGCGTCAACCCGTTTAACGGCACGCGGCTGGTTGATGACCAGGCCTGGGATGTCGCACTGCGGATCGAGGTCATCGACGTTGATGGTCGGGTGCACAACCAGGTCATCGAAGCTCGGGATGTTGCCCGCGAGTTCGAGGGCGCCAGCCGCGCCCATCGCGTGACCGATGAAGCTCTTGGTGTTGTTGACCGCGGCGGGTTCCTTCCGGTCCTTGAACACCGCGGCGAGCGCCTGACACTCCTGGATGTCGCCTTGGGGCGTCGATGTGGCGTGGGTGTTGACGATGTCGATGTCATCGACCGTCATCCCCGCGTTCGCCAGCGCCTTGCGCACGCACTCAGCCTGGCGCTCGGGATTCGGCAGGACGTAGTCGGTGGCGTCGGAGTTCACGCAATACCCGGCGATCTCCGCGTAGATCTTCGCGCCGCGCGCCTGCGCGTCCTCGAGGCGCTCGAGGGTGTAGATGCAGCCGCCTTCCGAGATCACGATGCCGTTGCGCGCCTTGTCGAACGGCCGGCTGGCCTTCGTCGCGTCGGCGTGCATGGCGAGCGCATTCTGGCTCTTGAAGCCGGCGAAGATGCCGAAGGTCTGCGGGCTCTCGCTGACGCCGCCGGCGATCGCCAGGTCGACCTCGCCGAGACGCAGCATCTGCGTGGCGTGGATCAGGCCCATGTTGCCCGCCGCGCAGGCTGCGCCGATGGTGTAAGCGGGGCCGGTGGTGCCGAGGTTGAGGGAGACTTCCCCGGCCGGGCTGTTCGCGACCGTCCGGGGGTTGTGGTGGTGCGTCCAGAACTTCGTGTCGTATTTGAACTGCGAGATGTTGTAGACCTCGTTCTCGGTCTCGACGTTGCCGTGCTCCGTGATCCCGAGGTACACGCCGATGCGGCTGCGGTCGCGCGTCTCGAGGTTGATGCCCGCGTCGCCCACCGCCTCCCGGGCGCAATAGATGCTGATGCTCCCGGCGCGGGTGCCGATCCGGACATCCTTCTTCTTCTGGTATTTCAACGGATCGAATTTGTAGAGGCCGG
The DNA here is from genome assembly GCA_964392935.1 of uncultured Oleiharenicola sp. Lineage (GTDB taxonomy): Bacteria > Verrucomicrobiota > Verrucomicrobiia > Opitutales > Opitutaceae > Lacunisphaera. The sequence continues at coordinate 2,649 of CAYMSE010000220.1, read as the reverse complement.
CCGGCCACTGGCCCATGTACCGCACCTCGGTCATGGCGATGCCCGAGACCCCCGCGAGGAGGTTCCGGCGGAACTCGGCCAGGTTGTTGCCGTTGGGGGCGGTGAGACCGATGCCGGTGATGACAATGCGTGCGTGCTTCAGCTTCATTCAGTGCGAGTGGTGCGGACGAAAGGAGAATTGCCTAGCCAACGGGTGTCGAAAATCAATAACTCTCTCCCCATGAAAGTGCTCGTTGCCGGCGGCGCCGGCTATATCGGCAGTCATTGCGTCCGCCAACTCGTCGCCGCGGGCCATGAAGCCGTCGTGGTCGACAACCTGGTCTACGGCCATCGCGCCGCGCTGGCGCCGTCGATCCGCCTGCACGCCATCAACCTCGGGCATCCCGCCGCCATCGACCAGGTGCTGGCGGCGGAGAAACCCGACGTGGTGATGCATTTCGCCGCGTTCGCCTACGTCGGCGAATCGGTGACCACCCCGCTGAAGTATTACCAGAACAACGTCGCCGCCACGCTGCATCTGCTGGAAGCGATGCTGCACCACGGGGTGAAGAAGTTCGTGTTCTCGTCGACCTGCGCCACCTACGGGGTGCCCGAGAGGATGCCGATCACCGAGGACTCGGCGCAGAAGCCGATCAATCCCTACGGTCAGACAAAGCTCGACGTCGAGAACCTGCTGACGGCGCTCGCGCCGGCCACGGGGCTCAGCTTCGCGGCGTTCCGCTACTTCAATGCCGCCGGCGCCGCCGAGGACGGGGCGATCGGCGAGGACCATGAGCCGGAGACGCACTTGATTCCCCTCGCTTTCGGCGCGGCCCAGGGCACGCGCCCCGGGTTGCAGGTCTTCGGCACCGACTACCCGACGCCCGACGGCACCTGCCTGCGCGACTACGTGCACGTCGACGACCTCAGCCGCGCCCACATCGCGGCCTTCGATCAGCTCGCCCGGCCGGGCGCACAGCGTTTCTACAATCTCGGCACCGGCACGCCGACCTCGGTGCTGGAGGTGATCCGCGCGGTGGAAAAGGTTTCCGGCCTGAAGGTGCCGGTCAAGTTCGCCCCGCGTCGCGCCGGGGATCCGCCCGCCCTTTACGCCGACGCCTCCAAGGCGCGCCGCGAACTCGGCTGGACGCCCAAGTTCCAGACCATCGAGCCCATCGTCGAGACCGCGTGGCGCTGGCACCAGGCCAAGCCGAAGGGTTACGGCGATCGCGGCGTTGTGGCCTGAGTCCGATCCACCCGCCCTGCCCCGGAGCGGCCCGCCCGGCTACTTCTTAGCTTTCTTTTTCGCGCCGGCCTTGCCCTCCGGCTCCGGCAACCGCGTCGCCATCGCCGCCTGCAGGGCGGCCATTTCCTCGCCGGGATGCTGCGCCCGCAACAACTTGGCGAGCTTGTCGTAGAGTTGCTCGATCGGTTCGCCGTTCAGCGTGACCGTCCGGCGCTCGCGCACCTCCTCGGGCAGGTCCTTGGGCAGGATCGTGTCGCCGGTGGCGGCGACCGCGCTGCGATAGACGACGTTCTCCAGCTCGCGGACGTTGCCCGGCCAGGGATACGCGGCGAAAAGCGCGAGGGCCTCGGGTGAGACCTTGCGCGCCTTCACCTTCGTCGCCTTGGCGAGGTTCTGGACGAAGAAGTCGACGATCTGCGGCACATCCTCCTCGCGCTCGCGCAGGGGCGGCAGCTTCACCCGCACGACATTGAGGCGGTAGTACAGGTCCTCGCGGAACTTCTTTTCACGGACGAGCTGCTCGAGGTCCTTGTTCGTGGCGGCGATGACCCGGACGTTCACCTTGATCGTCTCCACGCCGCCCACGCGCTGGATGTCCCCTTCCTGCAGCACGCGCAGGATCTTCGTCTGTGTCGTCGGCGTCATGTCGCCGATCTCGTCGAGGAAGATCGTGCCGCCGTCGCACAGCTCGAACTTGCCGAGCCGCTGCGCCGTCGCGCCGGTGAAGGAGCCGCGCTCGTGCCCGAACAACTCGCTCTCGATGAGATTCTCGGGGATGGCGGCGCAATTCACCGCGATGAAGCTCTTGGCGGCGCGATGGCTGTGGCGGTGCAGGCTGCGGGCGACGAGTTCCTTGCCGGTGCCGCTTTCGCCCGTGATCATCACCGAGGCGTCGCTGGCCGCGAACTGGCCGATGACCTTGAAGACCTGCTGCATCGCCGAGGAGGCGCCGACGATGCCCTCCTTGTGCTCGTCGGTGTTGATGACGGGCTTGTAGCCCGCCGCCGACTTGCTGTCCGCCTGCGTGCGGAGGGCGCTCTCCACCAGGGCGAGCAGCTTGGGCGGGTCGAACGGCTTCACCACGTAGTCGTAGGCGCCGAACTTCATCGCCTCGATGGCGGTCTGCGCGGTGCCGAAGGCGGTCATGAAGATCACGAGCTGCTTCGGATTCGCCGCGCGGATGTGCTGGAGTGTCTCCAGGCCGGACATCCCGGTCATGCGGTTGTCGAGCAGCACGACGTCCGGCGCCTGCTTCTTCACCGCCGCCACGCCCTCCTCGCCGTTGGCCGCCTCGGCGACCTCGAAATGCTGGGAGGAAAGCACCCGGTTGAGCGAGTAACGCACTTCCGTGTCATCATCGATGACCAGAATTCGGGGGACGGAGGCGGCTTCAGCCATTCAGGTTGGGCAAATTGATTTGTGCT
>CAYMSE010000219.1:0-10747 GCA_964392935.1 uncultured Oleiharenicola sp. | reverse complement strand
AATCGGGAAACTGAAAATCGGGGGAACCAGGCCGCGCGGCGGGCGGGTTCCGGCGGGGGTGTCGTCGCGGAGACACCGGGCGCGCGTCGCCGTTCTTGCCTTCGTCGCCCGGAGGCGGTTGGCTCGGCCCGTAACTCGAACAACCCCGAACGAGTGCCTCACCCCGGGAGTGTCCATGCGCCTGATCCTGAAGATCGCCAAGTATGTTTCGATTGTCGTCGTCGCCCTGCTCGTGCTCGCCGTCGGCGGGCTGCTGGGCCTGCGGGCCTACCTGCAGCACGCGAACGCGCCCGCCTACGCCATCACCGCGCCCAACGGGATCAACGAATCGGGCTATGTCACGATCGGCGGCATCCCGCAGTGGGTGCAGGTCCGCGGGCAGGATCGCAACAATCCCGTGCTGCTCTGCCTCCACGGCGGCCCGGGCGGTTCGTGGCTGCCGGTGACGCGGCTCTTCCTGCCGTGGGAGAAGAGCTTCACCGTCGTCTTCTGGGACCAGCGCGGCGCGGGCAAGAGCCTGAAGGCCTCGGGCGCGTCCGTCGCCGGCACGATGTCGGTCGACCGGATGACGCAGGACAGCATCGAGGTGGCGGAATACCTGCGCAAGCACCTCGGGAAGGACAAGATCGTCCTCCTCGGCCATTCGTGGGGCTCGATCCTCGGCGTCAACATGGTGAAGCGCCGCCCCGACCTGTTCCATGCCTACGTCGGCACCGGCCAGGTCAACGACCTGCCGCGCAGCGTCGCGCTGGACTACGCGCGCATGCTCGAGCAGGCGCGGGCCGCCGGCGACGCCAAGGTCCTGCAGGCGCTGACGAACGCCGGCCCGCCGCCGTTCAAGGAATTCGGCCAGGTGGCGGTCTTCTTCAAGGCCGTCGAGCGGTTCCAGCCGGCGTCCGACCGCGCGGCCATGCAGGAGATGGGCCGGAGCCTGACCGCGCCGCCCCCGGACTATTCGCTGAAGGACGTGTACTATCACAACCAGGGTTTCATGGCCGTGCCCCCGTGGCGCCTCTACCAGGAGATGCTCGGCACGCAGCTGCTCGCGCTCGGGCCTGACCTGGGCGTGCCGGTCTTCCTCTTTCACGGCAGCGAGGACAACGTGACGCCCGTGTCGCTGGCGGAGGAGTACCTCGCCACGCTCCAGGCGCCGCGCAAGGAATTCGTCCGCCTCGAAGGCGGCGGCCACTACGCCGTGTGGAGCATGTCCGGGAAGTTCCTGACGGAGCTCAACGCGCGCGTGCGCCCGCTGGCGAAGTAGCGCGTCCAGGTGGAGCGGGTTGTCCTCAACACGCTTGCCGCGGGCGGACCTTGCCGCTGGCGGCTTCCGCCTCGACGTGGAGCCCGAGCGGACTGGCCGGAGCTAGGCTACCTGATCCGGGCTTCACCCTTGGGCGTGAGGGCGTAGAGCTTCTCGGCGCGGCGATGCTCGATGAGGCCCTCCTTCAGCCAGGCGGCGAGCAGCTTCTTGTCCACGGTACGCGCATGACTCTCGGGAATCGTGCCGAGGGAGCCCATGAACAGGGTGCGGAGCTTGAAGGCTGAGGGAGATTGCGAGAGGGACATGGACCGGGCGGTGGCGAGTGCCACTGGGTTTAGGCCGGACGGGTCAGTCAAGAATCAAAGGCGTGTTGCCCAAATCGGGGGCCACGACAGGGTCAGGATTCTCCGAGCTGCCAAGTCGGCGAGAATGAAATCCGACCGCGGGCTTTGACGGCGTGGAGAAACCTGACCCCCTCGGATCGGCCCATCTGAGCGCCTTTGGCTCGCGTTAGTGTTAAATTCGCTGCTTCGCAGCTTGCGCGGAATGTACCCATCATGCAGTCTCCAGCGGATAAAGTGCGCGTGGGCCAACGCGTATATAGCGGCAAGTAAGGAATATTGGAGGACTGGTATGGAAATACACATTCTGAATGTTGGCTGCGGCAGTATGGCGCTCATCTTAAATCCCGATGGGACTCGTTACGTAATTGACTGCAACATCACTGACGAAAACAAGGCCGCTATCCTCAAATACACACAGAAGGTTTTCGGCGTAGGATCTAAGGTTGATTGCTTTATCAACACACATCGCGACGCAGACCACATGCGAGGCATTACTGACCTTCATGCGCAGCACCCAATACAAGAAATAAGGGACACGGATGTCCCGGGAACTACAACCGATTCGCCAGATTACTTAGCCTACATGCGATTGCGGCGAGTAGTTAGTTGTGTCGTAATCGAACCGAAAACATATCTGGAACGAGGCACGGCGAAATATCGCTTCATGAGCGGAAAATGGGCCGGCTATACAGATGCGAACGAACAAAGCGCCGTCGTGAAAATCGAATACCGCACTCCGAATTGCTCGGTGCTGTTCGCGGCAGATTCCAACTATCGCGTGTGGAAAGAGAAGATTATCCCTGCGTATTATGAGCCTGATCTCAAGTCAGGTATTCTGATCGCCGCTCACCATGGCTCCCTCACCTTCTTTGATGACCCGGGTGATACAAGTTCCTACTATGTGGAGCATATAAAAAAGATATCTCCGGGCATAACGCTAGTATCGGTTGGATCCAACGTTCATGGCCTTCCTGACAAGGAGGCCATAGGACTCTATAAGCAATACTCCCAGGGTTCGGCGCAGGGAGACAAGGTATTCACGACCGAGGTGAAAGGTCACATGAAGATAGAACTAAGGGACGACGGCTTGTGGGTGATAACTTCGGGATAGTTGTTAATCACCCAAAGCACTGCGCGCTCCCTCATGAAGATAACTGGCTACGCTCTTAAGGCGCGAATTGCACCTGCTGCTATTACAGCGCTCATCCCGATACTTGTATTCAATCACTTTTTCGTAAGCGAAGAATTCAGAAAACTCGTAGGCGATATTATGGGGCTTAAGATTTTTAGTGCCCTTACTATTTCTGGGATTTCGATCGTTTTTTTAGCGGAACTGTCGCGAATGATCGGGAAACAGTTCTTCCAAATGGTTATGTTCGAAGACGAGCTGAGAATGCCTACGACGGAACTGATGCTCTATAGCAACTCGACGTACTCCGCAGAATACAAAGCTCGATTCAGGGCGCGAATACTTAAGGACTTTAGCATCACGCTACCGACATTCGAAGAGGAGCGGAGCAACGAAACTGAAGCTCGAAAGCGGATTGCCGAGGCAGTAACTGCAGTTCGAAAGAAACTTCACGGCAATTCATTTCTGCTTCAGCACAACATAGAGTATGGCGCTATCAGAAATTCAATTGGCGGTGCGTGTCTCGCTGTTTTTCTGAGCGTATTGGACGCACTCCTTTTTTCATATCGCTTGCCCAACCAGTTCGCGGCAAATGCCAGCGTCTTCTTGGCCATCCTGTATTTTCTTTGGGCTGCGATCGGGCCGTGGCTAGTGAAGGCTTACGGAAGGAATTACGCTAGGATCTTGTTTCGGGAGTTTTCAAAATAGCCACGCGGCATCACAGGAATTTGAAACAAGATACTTCTGAAAATTACGAGCACGAGGGATGTATCTTAAGATACTCAATGTAGCCCACGGATTCTGTGCATATCTCGTGGCGGATAGTAAGAATGTTATTCTATCACTGCTGGCGTTGCGTAGACTGCGCGGCGAGTAGCATCACCACCCGAACGTCCGTTTGATGCGGAGTTCGTCCGCCTTCGCTGGGCTTCGGCGCGACAAGTCGTTGTTACCACCCAAACGTCCGCTTAATGCGCAGCTCGTCGTACAGGCTGTCGGGGAGTTCCTGGAGAAAGCGCGAGGGCGTCAGCATCATGCCGCCGGGGCCGGGGCGGGAGGCGACTCTTGGGTAGCTGATGTAGAGCTCGTTCTTGGCGCGGGTCACCGCGACGTAGAAGAGGCGGCGCTCCTCCTCGAAGTCGCCGCTCTCGATCGTGCGGTAGCCGGGGAACTGGCCGTCGGCGGCGCCGATGAGGAAGACGACGTCGTACTCGAGGCCCTTGGCCTGGTGGATGGTCGTGAGCTTGATCGACTCGGCGTCGGGGTCGATCTCCCGCTCGCTGGTCTCGCCGTTCAGCAGCATGATCTGAGCGAGAAAGTCGGACATCTGCGTGAACTGCCCGGCGAAGCCGATCAGGCCCTTCAACTCCTCCGTGCGGTCGACGTAGTCGGCGTATTCGCCCTTCATGTAGTCGCCGTACCAGCCCTCGATGGCCACGGACACGGCGTCGGCCGGGCGGGTGTCGTTCATCGCGTCGTACACCTGGCGCAGCGAGGCGCAGAAGTTGGGCCAGTCGGGCTTGGCGTCCTTCGGGACCTTGCTCGTCACGTCGTCGGTCACGAGTGCATCGACGAAGTTCTGCTGCATGAGCCGCGCGTGGTCGAGGGCGGCGGCGTAGATCTTCGACGCGCCCTTCTCGCCGACCTTGGGGAGGAGGATGGCGATGCGGTTCCAGGCGGAGGTGTTGGCGGGGTTGTAGACGAAGTTGAGGACGGCGATGAGGTCGCGCACGTGCTGGCGCTCGAAGAACTTCACGCCGCTGGTGATCGTGTAGGGCACGCCGGCGCGGGTGAGCGCGAGCTGCATCTCGAGCGCGAGGAAGTGCGAGCGGTAGAGCACGGCGATCTCGTTGGGCGAGACGCCCTCCTCCTGGACGAGGGTCTGGATGCGGCGGAGCACGAAGGCGGCCTGCTCCTTGTCGTCCATCGCCTGGATGACGGCGGGCTTCTGGCCGTGTTTGCGGGCGGCGCGGAGTTCCTTGTCGAAGTGGCGGCCCTTGGGCTGGGCGTTGAGCACGCCGTTGGCGAAGGTGAGGATCTCCGGCGTCGAGCGGTAGTTCGTCTCGATGCGGTGGATGACGGTGCCGGCGTGCCGGTCGGGGAACGTCATGATGTTCTCGAAGTCCGCCCCGCGCCACGAGTAGATGCACTGGGCGTCGTCGCCCACCGCCATCACGCGGTGGTGCGCGGCGAGGCGGTCGACGATCTGCGCCTGGATCGTGTTCGTGTCCTGGTACTCGTCCACCAGCACGTGTCGGAAGCGGTGGTTGAAGTACGCGGCGACATCGGGCGCGTCGGTGAGGAGCTTGAGCCAGAGCTCCAGCAGGTCGTCGTAGTCCGTGACCTTGTCCTCGCGCCGGCGCTTTTCATAGGCGGTGGCGAAGGCCGGCAGGCGGTCGGCGATCTCGGTGTACTGCGGGAAATTCCGGGCGACGACCTCGGCGATGGGCAGCTGGGTGTTGCGGGCGAGGGAGAGGACGCTGAACAGCGGACCCGGGCGCGGGTTGGTCTTCTCCTTGAAGAAGGTGCGGTCCGTGGCCTCGACGGACTGCTTGAGGAGGGTCTCGGACTCGTCCGCGTCGAGGATGGTGAAATTCTTCGGCAGGCCGACGGCGTCGCCGTAGAGGCGGAGGGCGCGGTTGCCGATGGAGTGGAAGGTGCCGCCCCAGAAGCGCCGCGGCTCGATGCCAGTGAGGTCCTGCACGCGGTGGAGCATTTCCTTCGCGGCCTTGTTGGTGAAGGTGAGGAGCAGGATCTCGTGGGCCTTCACGCCCTGGCTGAGGAGGTAGGCGACGCGGTAGGTGAGCGTGCGCGTCTTGCCCGAGCCGGCGCCGGCGAGCACGAGGAGCGGGCCGGGCTCGGCGGTGACGGCGGCGTATTGCTCGTCGTTCAGCTGCGCGCGGAAGTCGATCGCCGGGATGGCGCTGTCAGCGGGATGGGCGGGAGGTGGGAGTTCGAAATCCACGAAGCGGGGAGAAGCTCACGCAAAGGAGCGAAGAGGCAAAGGGAAAGTGGGGAAGGAGTTGGGAGTTGAGTGATGAGGGTTGAGGGCGGCCGCGGTCGGCGACCGCGGCTACAGCGAAGGCCGGAGCGGCCAACATCCAACACCCAACGTTCAACTTTCAACGTCCAAGCGGGAGCAGTCTTGGGGCGGAGCGCGTTGACCCCAACGCGCTGGCTCGGGCGGGGGAACCTTGAAATCGGGAAGCGTGAAATCGGGAAACTGAAAATCGGGACGGAAGCAGCCCGCGCGGAGTGCGGGCACCACCTCCTGGTACTTGCAACCAGCGAAGGCGGCGGCATCCAACGCCCAACACCCGGCGTTCAACTTTCAACGTCCAAGCGGGAGTAGTCTTGGGGTGGAGCGTGTTGACCCCAACGCGCTGGCTCGGGCGGGGGCATCTTGAAATCGGGAATCGTGAAATCGAGAAACTGAAAATTGCGGAGGAAGCAGCCCGCGCGGAGTGCGGGCACCACCTCCTGGTACTTGCCCCCTGATCCTTGGCCCTTCGTCTGACCGCGTCGCGCGGTCAGACGGTCATCAGGTCCTTTTCCTTCGCGGCGAGCGCGGCGTCGATGTCCTTGATCGCCTTGTCGGTGGCGGTCTGGACCTCCTTCTCGAGGCGTTTCTCGTCGTCCTCGGAAATCTTGCCGTCCTTCTTGAGCTTCTTGGCGTTTTCCATCGCGTCGCGGCGGACGTGCCGCACGGCGACGCGGCCCTCCTCGGCGAGGCGGTGGGCGGTCTTGACGAATTCCTGCCGGCGCTCCTTCGAGAGCTCGGGGAAGGGGAGGCGGATGAGGTTGCCGTCGACCACCGGGTTGACGCCGATGTTGGCCATCTGGAGCGCCTTCTCGATGGCGCGGGTCAGGCCCTTGTCCCACGGCTGCACCTGGATCATGCGCGGGTCGGGGGTGGTGATGGCGGCGCAGCCCTTGAGCGGCATCATGCTGCCGTAGGCCTCGACCATGACGGAGTCGACCATGGCAGGGGACGCCTTGCCGGTGTGGATGGTGGAGAACTCGTGCTGCGTGTGCTCCACGGCTTTCGTCATGCGGGCCTGGGCTTCGTTGAGGACGGGGGAGGTGGACCTGGGGGGAGGAAGTTGCGCGTTGAGAGTTGAGTGTTGAGAGCCGGTCTTTCTAGACCGCGAATGGAATCACTCAACCCTCAACTCTCATCCCTCAACCGGCCCGGCCTCAGCCGTGCACCAGGGTCCCGATCTTGTCGCCCGACACGGCTTTCCGGATGGCGTGGTCCTCGTCGAGGTTGAACACGAGGATGGGCACGTTGTTGTCGAGGCAGAGGGAGAACGCGGTGGAGTCCATCACGGTGAGGCGCTGCTTGAGGGCCTCGATGAAGGTGAGCTCCTCGTATTTCACGGCGTCGGGGAACTTCTTCGGGTCCTTGTCGTAGATGCCGTCGACCTTGGTCGCCTTCATGATGATGTCGGCGCGCAGCTCGGAGGCGCGGAGCGCGGCGGTGGTGTCGGTCGAGAAATACGGGTTGCCCGTGCCGGCGACGAAGATGACGACGCGGTTCTTCTCCAGGTGGCGCATGGCGCGGCGCATGATGAACGGCTCGGCGATCTGGTTCATCGGGATGGCGGACTGCACGCGCGTCTTCACCCCCATCTTCTCGAGGCAGTCCATGATCGCGAGGCCGTTGATGACGGTGGCGAGCATGCCCATGTAGTCGCCGGTGGTGCGGTCGACGCCGCGCTTGGCGCCCTGCAGGCCGCGGAAGATGTTGCCGCCGCCGATCACGACGCAGACCTGCGCGCCGAGGTCGTGGATTTCCTTCACCTGTTCGCACATCCGCTCGAGCGTGGCGGCGTCGATCGGCTCGGTGCCCTTGCCCCGGAGAACTTCACCGCTCAACTTGAGGATGACGCGCTTGTATTTCAGGCTGATCGCGGATTTGGCGCACATGCAACTCGCAGGAAACGGACGCCGAAAAGCCGCGTCAATGGCGGAGATATTTGCCGGATGTGAAAGCGCGGGAAAACCGGGAGCCAAATGGCTCTGGCGGAGAGGGGAAATCGTGAAATCGTGAAATCGGGAAACTGAAAATTGAAGACCGAGCCAGCGCGCGGTCCGTGCGGGCTGCGCCAAGACGTGGTCTTCCTCGGTGAGAGGGGCTTTGTGCCCCGACGCGGAGCGGACGCACAATACTCAACATCCAACCTCCAACATCGAACATTCAACGTTCAACGTCCGGGCGCGAAGCGCGGGCAGTGGTCCTTGAGGGTGCGCTGAGGGCTGACCGCTGAACGTCGAAAGCTGAAACCGACGCGTGCACCTCAGGGCGCCGCCTTCTTCGCGTAGTAATCCTGCAGGATGTAGAACGCCTTCTTCTTGGTGCCGTTGGCGCCGATGAGGCCCTTGCGGTTCCAGCCGTCCTGGATGTTGGGCAACGGCCGGCGGGGCGAGCGGAAGTCGCAGAGGATCCACGGCGTCAGGCCGCGCAGCTGCGGGATTTTCTCCAGCATCGGCAGCGTCTGGCGGTAGAGGTCCTCCTGGTATTCCTCGGTGAAGCGCGCGGCGCGGTCGCCGTGCAGGCCCTGGAGCGCGTCGGCGCCGAATTCCGAAATGATCACCGGCTTGTCGTACGGGATCACCCACTTGGCCTTCGCGCAGTCGTCGGGATGGCCGACGTACCAGCCGATGTACTCGTTGAAGCTGCAGAGGTCGGTCACCTCGGCGAGCGGGTCCTCGACGATGTTGGTCGTCGGGTCGTCGGGGGGCGAGTGCCGCTCCATCGCGGCGGATACGAGGCGCGTGGCGTCCAGCCCGCGGGTCAGCGTGACCAGGCGCTTGAGGAAATCCGTGCGCGGCGCGGAGACCGGCGTCTCGTTCGCCATGGACCAGATGATCACGCTGGCGCGGTTCCAGTCGCGGGCGATGACCTCGGTGAGCTGGCCCGCGGCGTTGGCGAAGGTCGCGGGGTCGTCCCAGTGGATCGTCCAGTACACCGGCACCTCCTCCCACAGCAGCAGGCCGAGCTCGTCGGCGGTGCGCGCCATGTACTCGTTGTGCGGGTAGTGGGCGAGGCGCACGAAATTGCAGCCGAGCTCCTTGGCCCACCCAAGCAGCTGGCGCGCCTCGGCCGGCGTGGCGGCCCGGCCGCCGCGCAGCGGGTTTTCCTCGTGCAGCGAGATGCCGCGGAGGAACACCGGGCGGCCGTTGAGCAGGATGTCGCGCCCGCGGGTCTCGATCGTGCGGAAGCCGATCCGCTCCGTGATGCGGTCGCCGTCGGTGCTGAGCGTCACCTCGTAGCGCTTCGGGTTCTCCGGGGACCAGCGGACGAGCCCGGGGGCGGCGAATGAGAAGCTGGCGAAGCCGCTGCGGTCAACCGCGGCGTCGATGGCGACCTTCAGCTCCGGGATTTCGACCCGCACCTTCCGGTCGCCCGCGTAGTGGTCGAGGCGGACGGAGCCGGCGATGCGGTCGCCGTCGCCGCGCTGCAGGGCGAGCTGGTAGTCGCGGATGAAGAGCGGCGGGGTCTCGAGCAGCGTCACGTCGCGCGTGAGCCCGCCGTAGTTCCACCAGTCGGTGTTGACGGTGGGCACGCCCTCGGGGTGGCGCTGGTTGTTGACGCGCACGACGAGCGAGTTGCCGGTCGGGCGCAGCCGGCCGGTGACCTCGAACTGGAACGGCGTGAACCCGCCGACGTGCACGCCGAGCTTCCGCCCGTTCAGGTACACGTGCGCCTCGTAGTTCGCGGCGCCGAAGTGGAGGAACTGGCGCGCACCGTCCGCCGCGGGCGCGTAGTCGAAGGTGCGCCGGTACCACACCGTGCCCTCGTAATAGAGCAGCTTGTCGTCCTGCGAATTCCAGTCCCCCGGCACCTGCAGCGAGGGGCTGTGGTCGAAGTCGTACTCGATCAGCTCGCCGGGGTTGGCGGGCCGGCGGTCGAGGAAGTAGGCGTTCGCCGGGTTCGGGTTCTTCTGCGTGTCGTGGGGCTCGAGCCGGTAGTTGAAGTAGCCGTTGTCGTACGGGTCGACGATGACGTGCCAGCGGCCGTTGAGCGAGAGCGCGGCGCGCGCGGCGGCGTTGGTGAAGGTGGTCTCGGGCAGCGACGCGGCGTGCGCCGCCGCCGCCGACAGCGACAATCCCGCGAGAAGCGTGAGGGTTTTCATGGGGCAGCGTCTAGGGAACCCCCGGAAATCGCCGGCGCAAATCAATCCGCGCGGCGCGGGCGGCGGCGGTTACAAAATGCGGATTGCGGGTGCGGGGCCATTGTGCAGAGTCGCGGCGTCACCTCGCCGGACCTGCCGCTCACGCGACCGGCCCGGTTTCTCGTCGGATCCACTTCCACGGGCCATCTTTCGCTACCCTCACGACTCGTTTCCACGCACGGTCGCACGTGAACTGATATGGCTGCCGATCTTCCGCGAGCGCAGGAGCATTCTCCCGTCCGACCCACCGACCTGGTAGCGCGGGGTGGCATCGCGGTTTTGGGTTGGATCGTGGCGGGCATCGGCGCCGTCATCCTGACCGGCTGGCTGGCGGACATCCCCTGGCTGCGGAACCCGCTGCCGCACCAGGTCGACGTCAAGGCGAACACCGCCCTGGCCTTCATGCTGGCCGGCGCCGCGCTCGGCCTGAAGGCCGCGCGGCGATTCCCACGGGTGGCCGATCTCGCCGCCGGCGCCTGCGCCGCACTCGGGCTGGCGGTCCTCGCGCAATACGTGACCGGCCGGGACTGGGGCATCGACCAGCTGTTGGTGCACGATGTCGTGCATCCCGTCGACACGGTGCATCCCGGGCGCATGGCGCCGCCCACCGCGCTGAATTTCCTCCTGGTCGGCGCAGGGTTGATCGCGCTCGGCCGCGGGCGGGGCCGCTTCGCGACGGGGCTCGGGGTCCTGGTGGGGCTGGTCGCGCTGCTCGGCTTCCTCGGCAATCTCTACGGCCTGCGCGAGCTGGCCACCTTCGGGCCCTACACGGCGATGGCCGCGCCGGCCGGCGCGACGTTCCTCGTGCTCGCCGCCGGCCTCGTGCTCGCCGGCG
>CAYMSE010000218.1:0-9515 GCA_964392935.1 uncultured Oleiharenicola sp. | reverse complement strand
GCACCGCGTGCCCGGGCCCCGCCGACGCGTCCGCTCCCCGCCGCATCAGTCTCCCGGACAATGTCACGTATTACGTGACATTCGGGCTGGGCGCAGCGCGGAAAACCGTTTGCCTTCGGACGGGTCTTGGCTGGTTTTAGGACCGCGCATGGCCCTCCAACTTTACGATTCGCTCGAGCGGAAGCTGAAGCCCCTGGTGCCCGGTCACCCGGACGGCGTCTACCGGTTCTACAACTGCGGCCCGACCGTCTACGCGCCGGCGCATCTCGGTAATTTCCGCACTTTCGTGGTGAACGACGTCATCCGCCGCCTGCTCGAGCTCGAGTTCGGGAAGGACAAGGTGAAGCACGTGCGCAACCTGGCCGACGTCGACGACAAGACCATCAAGCGCGCGCGCGACGAGGGCCGGCCGCTGGCCGATGTCACCAAACAGTGGACCGAGAAATTCCACGCCGACTGCGACGCGCTCAACTGCCTGCGTCCGCACGTCGAGCCCGCCGCCACCGGCCACATCCGCGAGCAGGTCGACATGATCGACGTGCTGATGAAGAAGGGAAACGCCTATCGCGCGGCCGACGGTTCCGTGTACTTCAAGGTTTCGTCGTTCGACGGCTACGGCCGCCTCTCGCGCGTGAAGGAGCGCGAGCTCCAGGTCGGCTCCGCCCTCGCCGGCAAGTCGCAGGCCGTCGACGCCGACGAAAAGGAGGACGCCACCGACTTCGCGCTCTGGAAGGCGCACAAGGCCGAGGATGGCACAAATTCCTGGGACAGCCCGTGGGGCGCCGGCCGCCCCGGTTGGCACATCGAGTGCAGTGCGATGAGCAAGAAACACCTCGGCGAGACGATCGACCTCCACACCGGCGGCGTCGACCTGCTGTTCCCGCACCACGAAAACGAGATCGCCCAAAGCGAGTGCTGCAACGGCGTGCCCTTCTCGCGCCACTGGTACCACAGCGAGCACCTGCTGGTGGACGGCAGGAAGATGTCCAAGAGCCTCGGCAACCTCTACACCCTCGACGACCTCAAGGCCAAGGGCTTCAGTCCCGCCGCGCTGCGCTACGCCCTGTTGGCCGGCCACCCGCGCAAGCAGCTCAATTTCACGCTGGAGTCGCTCCATGCCGCGGAAAGCGCGCTCGAGAAGCTCCGAAAGATCACTCGTCTATTTTTATCGAAAGGCGCCTGCAAAGAAGCCGAATTTAGTACCTATCGGCATCCTGATGGGATCAACGATTGGTCAATATTCGGCCAGTCCTACGACGCGCTTCGGGATGATCTCAACACCCCGATGGCGCTCGGATGGCTATTTGAGTGGGCCAACAAATTCGACTTCTCCGACACCACAAAGCCGAACCGATATGAATTTGAAATCGCGGCATTGAGCCGACTGATGTTTGCCTTCGGATTCGATCTTTTCGCTTCCCAAGATCGACCTGACGCTCCCGCCGCCGTCACCGCCCTCGCCGAAAAGCGCTGGGCGGCGAAGCAGGCCAAGGACTGGACCGGGGCCGACGCGCTCCGCAAGGAGATCGCCGCCGCCGGCTGGATCATGAAGGACGGCAAGGACGGCTACTCGCTCGAACCCGCCCGGAAATGACGGAGGGCCCAGCTCCCGCTGAGCCCTCCAGTCGATTCCCGCAGGATGCTACCTCAAAACGGAGTCGCCCGACCTTTCGGGGCGACTTTTACGATGTGCGCTGGGTCGATCACCACGATCGGCCCGTCCTTGGGAAAGTGCCAGAGATCCCCAGTGTTCGGATTGAGGTAGGTAAAATCGGGATGCTCGATCTCGAACGTCTGTCCCGTCATCACCATCAGCTCGATTGGAAACGTCACCGGCGTGTTCAAGATCTCGCCGATATTTCGCACGTCGACAGCGTAGCTCGCCCGGCACCCGGGGCAAGTGGGTTCCCGTAACCTTTCCGTTGGCAAGAGCCGCATTGACAGACGCCGCGATTCAGCCGCTTATCTCGCGCTCGGCCCTGCAATCGTAGGCAGGACCACAACCAACTCCCGCCATGTCGATGACTCCGCTTGAAGAAATGCGCCACTCGTGCTCGCACGTGTTGGCCACCGCGCTCCTCCGTCTGTTCCCGGACGCCAAACTCGACATCGGCCCGCCGACGGACAGCGGCTTCTACTACGACGTCGACCTGGAGCACAAGCTGACCACCGAGGATCTCGCCCGCATCGAGGAGGAGATGAAGAAGGTCGTGGAGGAAAACCAGGCCTTCACCCGCAAGGAGGTGCCGCGCGCCGAGGCCATCGAGATCATCAAGTCCCGCGGCCAGGAGCGCTACAAGCTTGGCCGCCTCGCGGACATCCCCGAGGGCGAGGCCATTTCCTTCTACTCCAACGGCGAGTTCACCGACCTCTGCGCCGGCACGCACGTCCGGTACACCAAGCAGATCAAGGCCTTCAAGCTCCTCTCCATCGCCGGCGCCTACCACCGCGGCGACGAGCGCAACAAGCAGCTCCAGCGCGTGTACGGCACGGCGTTCCCGTCCAAGGCCGAGCTCGAGGCCTACCTGACCCAGCTCGAGCAGGCCAAGCTCCGCGACCACCGCAAGCTCGGCAAGGACCTCAAGCTCTTCCACATCGACGAGGACGTCGGCCAGGGCCTCATCCTCTGGACCGCCGCCGGCTCCATCGTGCGCCAGGAGCTGCAGACCTTCATCGCCGGCGAGCTCCGCAAGCAGGGCTACGCGCAGGTCTTCACGCCGCACATCGGCCGCCTCACGCTCTACAAGACTTCCGGCCACTTCCCCTACTACAAGGACTCGCAGTTCCCGCCCATCGTGGAGCGCGACTTCCTCGACCAGCTCGTCTCCTCCGGCTGCTCCTGCGCCGAGATGGCCAACCGCATCGAGGCGGTCTCGCAGAAGTTCGCCGACGACGTCAACGCGCGCACCGGCCGGGAAACGATCACCAAGGAGCGCATCCTCCCCGACGACCAGCTCATCGACGGCTTCCTCCTGAAGCCGATGAACTGCCCGCACCACATCAAGATCTTCGCCTCGCAGCCGCACAGCTACCGCGACCTGCCCGTGCGCCTCGCGGAGTTCGGCACCGTCTACCGCTGGGAGCAGTCCGGCGAGCTCAACGGCATGACGCGCGTCCGCGGCTTCACGCAGGACGACGCCCACCTGTTCTGCACGCCCGAGCAGGTCCAGCCCGAGATCCTCGGCTGCCTTTCGCTCGTGAAGACCGTCCTCACCACGCTCGGCATGTCGGACTACCGCGTGCGCGTCGGCCTGCGCGATCCCGACGGCAAGAAGTTCGCCGGCGACCCGGAGAAGTGGGACCTCGCCGAGGCCGCCTGCCGCGAGGCCGCGAAGACGCTGGGCGTGCCCTTCACCGAGGAACCCGGCGAGGCCGCCTTCTACGGCCCGAAGATCGACTTCGTCATCAAGGACGTCATCGGCCGCGAGTGGCAGCTGGGCACCGTGCAGGTCGACTACGTCCTGCCCGTGCGCTTCGACCTGAACTACATCGGCCCCGACAACCAGGCCCACCGCCCGGTGATGATCCACCGCGCGCCCTTCGGCTCGATGGAGCGCTTCTGCGGCGTGCTGATCGAGCACTTCGGCGGCGACTTCCCGCTCTGGCTCGCACCCGAGCAGGTGCGCCTCGTGCCCATCTCCGACAAGGTGATGGACTACGCCAAGGCCGTCCTCGCCCAGCTCCAGGCGGCCGACCTGCGCGTCACGCTCGACACCCACTCGGACAAGCTCGGCGCCAAGATCCGCCGCGGCGAACTCGACAAGGTGCCGTACGTCCTCGTGCTCGGCGCCAAGGAGGCCGAGGCCCAGAGCGCCTCCGTGCGCTCGCGCGCCAAGGGCGACGAGGGCGTCCACACGGTTGCCAGCCTCATCGAGCGCTTCAAGACCGAGGTTGCCACCAAGGCCCTCCCGGAGAAACGCAAGGCGTAGGCCTCACGCCACGCCGCCAAGGCACCTAGCTCGATTGCCGCCCGGTCGCGGGTCGATTGCGCCTTGGCGTCGCAGCGGGAGAAGTTCCCGGGCTTGACCACTATCCACCATACTGGACACTGCGTCCCGTATGAAGGACGATGTCAACCAGCGCATTGCGCGGCGGGTCCGGGAGCTCCGGGCCGCGCAGCGCATCCCGCTCACGGGCTTGTCGGTGAAATGCGGCGTGAGCCGCTCCATGATCAACCTGATCGAGCGCGGCGAGACCAGCGCCACCGCGGCCGTTCTCGAGAAGCTGGCAGCCGGGCTCAACACGTCGCTCGCCGGGCTCTTCGACGCGCCCGCCCCACCGGCCGCGGCGCCGAGTCCGCTGGCCCGCCACACCGACCAGGTCGAATGGCGCGATCCGGGCTCCGGGTACCGCCGGCGCAACGTCACGCCGGCCGGCCTCGCCGCCCCGTTCCAGATCGTCGAGGTGCGCTTCCCGGCCGGCCGGAGCGTGACGTTTGACAACCACGGCCGCGACCGCCGCCTCCACCAGCAGATCTGGATCCTCGCCGGGACCATGGAAATCACGGCCGGGGCCGACCGCCACCGCCTCGAGGAGGGCGACTGCCTCGCCATGACGCTCGACCGGGTGGTCGTCTTCCACAATCCCGGCGCCAAGACCGCACGCTACGCCGTCGTCATCGAATCCGAATCCAGCCACCACCGATGAGCCCCCAGGCCTGGATCATCCGCCGGCTCGACACGGTCACGGCCCCGCAACTCGACGCGTTGACCGACATCCTCCTCGACTGCGTCGAGGGCGGCGCGTCCGTGAGTTTCATGCATCCCCTCTCGCGCGAACACGCGCTGGGATTCTGGCGGCGCGTCGCTGCCGATGCCGCCGCCGGCGCGCGCGTGCTGCTTGTGGCCGAGGACGCCCGGGGCATCTGCGGGACCGTGCAGGTGATCCTGGATCTGCCCGACAACCAGCCGCACCGGGCCGACGTGGCCAAGATGCTCGTGCACCGCCGCACCCGGCGGAAGGGCCTGGGCGCGGCGCTGATGAAGGCGGCCGAGGAGGCCGCCCGCGCGCACGGCAAGACGCTCCTCGTCCTTGACGCCGTCACCGGCGGCGACGGCGCGCGGCTCTATGAGCGACTCGGCTGGGTGCGCGTCGGCGACATCCCCAAGTACGCCCTCTATCCGCGCGGCGGCTTCTGCAGCACGACGTACTACTATCGGGAACTGAAATAGCATCCGCCGATGGTGGCGCGGGCAGAGCGATCGAACCTACACGGCCCAGGGCTGCGGCGACGGCGGCGGGAAATCTCCCACCAGCGAAAGCGCGCGCCCCACCCGGGCCGACTCGTGGACGGCCTGCATGATCTCGACGACGTGCGCGGCGTGCGCGCCGGTCGTCGGATGGGCGCCCCCGGTCCGCAATCCCTGCCAGAGCCCGACCACGCCCTGCGCCCAGTCCACGAACCACGGACCCGTGCCGGCCGCCTGCCGCAGGGGTGGCACGCGACGGTAGCTGCCGCCGTTCGGACACACCCGGACCTTGGCCGTGGCCGCGTACCATTCGGTGTTGATCGAACCGGCATCGCCATGGAGATCGAGCGTCGCCTGCCATTGCGAGGCGTTCATCACGTAGAAATTCGCGGTCAACCGCGCGCGCAGGCCGCTGCGGAATTCCAGCACGGAGGCGGTCCAATCCTCCGTCGTGAGCGTGAAGGGTTTCCCGTCCTTGGTGGTCCGGTTGGGCAGCAGGATGCCGCCGCCGGCCGTGACCTTCGCAACCGGTCCGAACCAGGCGGTCAGCAAGGAAATCGGGTACACCGCGACGTCGAACACCGGGCCCGCCGCGTAGAACGGCACCGGGTTCGGATGCCAGCTTTCGATCCGCCCCCAATCGACGGTCGCATAGGCCACGCGCGGCGTTCCGATCTGGCCGTCGCGAATCAGTTTCCATGCCGTTTGCTGGGATTCGCCGAGCCAGGTAATCGGCGCGCAACTCAGGCGCCGCCCCTTCGCTGCCGCCAGTTCGACCAGCTTGCGCGCCTCGGCGTAGGTCGGCGCGAGCGGCTTTTCCGAATGCACGTGCTTGCCGGCCTCGAGACTGCGGGTGACCACCTCGACGTGCGCCTGCTGGATGGTGAGGTTCACCACCGCCTCGACCTCCGTGTCCTTGAGCACCTCGTCGAGGCTGCCGTAGGCGCGTCCGCCGAACTTCCCCGCCCAGTCCCGCGCGCGGGCGGCGTCCAGGTCGCTGGCACCGAGAATCCTGATCTGCGGATAGCGTCGGAGTGCCTCGCCGTACTGACCCGCGATGTTGCCGCAACCCACGACCACGACGCGCAGCGGCGGCGCCGTCTCCTTCACCTGCACCCCGTCCCACCAGGACTCGACCCGCTCGCGGCTATCGCGCACCTCCGCGCTCGGATCGTGCGTTTCCGGCTCGTGCTCGATGCCGATCGAACCGCTGAAGCCCATCCCGCGCAGCTCCTCGACCACGGCGCGGATCGGCACGATGCCGTCGCCCAGCCGGCACGTCTCGTGTCCCATGTCGACAAATTCGAGACCGGTCTTTTCCGTCCGCCGCGCCTTGACGTCCTTAAGGTGCACCGCGAACAGCCGCGGACCCAGTTCGCGCACCGCCGCGAGGGCGTCCCAGCCCGCGGTGCCGCACCACCCCGTGTCGAGCCCCACGCCGACGACATCCTCATCGCCGATCCCGAGCCTCCCGCGGATTTCCGCCGCGGACTTCTCCGGGTGATTCTCGATGGCGTAGCCGACGCCGTGCTCGCGCAGGATCGCGACGGCCGCCGCGCGGTCGGTCGCGAAGAGTTCGCAGTTGCCGACGAAGTAGGGAATGTCGAGCGCGGCGCACAGCCGGCAGGCCCCGTGCAGGTTCTCGGCGCCGCCCATGACCCAGGCCGCGTAGCTGCGCACGGCGAGGCCGTGCTTGCCCAGCAAGCGGCGGGCGATCTCGACATGTTCCAGCGTGGCCCAGCGCCAGTGCAGGTGGGCGCACCAGAGGTCGATCGACGCGAACCCCAGCGCCTTGATCTCGGCGAGCATCACCTCGAGCCGCGCCTCGTAGGTCTCGAGCGGGGCGAACCAGTCGTTCGACGCCCGGTCGCCCTGACCCCAGCCCTGCTCCATGCGGTACTGCAGCGGACGGGCGACGTAGTTGGCGGTGACGAAGGAAGGGGTGGGAAGCATGGCCGACCGTAACGCCGGGCACCGATTCGTGTCCAGCGAGCGGACTTGAGATTCCTTCTACGCGACCGGTGTTTTGGTTAGCTCGCCGTTCACCAGCCGCCACAGCCCGAGCGGATTCGCATTCCGGAGCGAGGGCGGCAGCGCGGCGTCGGCGAAACCCTGGTAGCAGACGGGACGCACAAAGCGGTAGAGCGCCCGGGTGCCGACCGAGGTGCTGCGGCCGTCGGCCGTCGACGGATACGGCCCGCCATGGACCATGGCATGGCTCACTTCGACGCCCGTGGGATAGGCGTTCATGATCACGCGACCGGCGCGGCCGGCCAGCAGGC
This sequence comes from uncultured Oleiharenicola sp., assembly GCA_964392935.1. GTDB lineage: Bacteria > Verrucomicrobiota > Verrucomicrobiia > Opitutales > Opitutaceae > Lacunisphaera. The sequence continues at coordinate 2,044 of CAYMSE010000218.1, read as the reverse complement.
GGACAAGGTCCTCGGTCGTCTCGCCCGGCTCCGCGTGAATGGTGCCGGTAAGCTGGCCCTCGCCGGCACTCGCCACGGCGACCATTTCCGCGCGATCGCGGCAGACGATGACCAACGTGCTGGGCCCGAAGATTTCCTCCGCCAAGCCCGGCGACGCCAGGAAGTTCGCAGCGGTCGTGGAAAACAGAACCGGTGCGGCCGTGCCGTCCGCCCCCGCCGCCGCCCGCGAGAGAATCGCGACGCCCGCGGCCTTCGCCCGGTCGTCCACGCCATGCCGGTAGGCCTGGCAGATGCCCTTGGTCAGCATGAACGCCGGCGGCGTCGCCGCGAGTTTCGTGCCCAATGCGGCCAAAAACGCGTCGGTGTCCGCGCCCGCCTGCACGACGACCAATCCCGGATTCGTGCAGAATTGCCCGACGCCGAGCGTGATCGAGGCGGCCAGGCCGTCGACGAGCGCGGGCGTCCGCGCCTTGATCGCGCCGGGCAGCACGAAGACCGGGTTGACGCTGCTCATTTCCGCATAGACCGGGATCGGTTGCGGACGCGCGGCGGCCACGGCCATCAGGTTGGTGCCCGCTTTCCGCGAACCGGTGAATCCGACCGCCTGCACCGCGGGATGGCGGACGAGTGCCTGCCCGATGTCGCTGCCGGCGCCAAAAATGAGCGAGAACGTGCCCTCCGGCAGTCCTGCCTCCCGGACCGCCTCCACGAGCAGGCGACCCACCATTTCCGAGGTCCCGAGGTGGCCGGAATGGGCTTTGACGATCACGGGGCATCCCACCGCGAAGGCCGAGGCGGTGTCGCCGCCGGCGACCGAGAACGCATAGGGGAAATTGCTCGCGCCGAAGACCACGACGGGGCCCAGCGGCTGATAGAGCGAACGATGGTCGGGCTTCGGCAACGGCTTGCGATCCGGCTGGGCGGTCTCGATGCGGGCATCGACCCAGTCACCCTGCTCGGCCACGCCGGCGAAGAGTCGCAGTTGTCCGACGGTGCGCCCGATCTCGGATTGGCAGCGCGCGAGCGGCAAGGCCGTCTCCTGGTGGCCGCGGGCCGCCAGATCCGGCGCGGCCGCCTCGATCTTCGCGGCGGCCAGCCGCAGGAAGTCGGCCCGGACCTTGCCGGACGTGGCGGCGAACAATGGCGCCGCTGCCGCCGCCAGCCGGCCGGCGCGCTCCACCTCGGCGGCGCTCGCCGATGAGAAGACCGGGGCCAGCCTTTCGCCGGTCGTCGCATTGCTGGCCTGCAGGGGTGCACCACCCGCCGCACCTTCGCCGAAGCCGATCAGGGAAAGTCCTTTCAATTCCATCGGGCGACCGTACGGACCCGCGCGTCCGAAGCAAAGACCGAGTTGGTCTAACAGCCGACGGCGCGCAGACGCTCAAACCGCCATCACGCCATCGACCAAACGCGCGATCCGCAGCGGATTCGCCCGCTGCAATTCAGGCGGAAGCAGGACGTCCGGAAATTCCTGGTAGCACACGAGGCGCCCCCAGCGCTGCAGCGCGCGCGTGCCGACGGAGGTGCTGCGCCCACCGTCGCTGGTCGCGGGGTACGGACCGCCATGCACCATGGCATGGCTGACGTCCACCCCGGTGGGGAATCCGTTGAACACGAGCCGACCGGCGCGCGTCGCCAGCACGTCGGCCAGGTCCGCCTGGTCGGCGACTTCCGCGGCGCCGGCATGGACGGTGGCCGTGAGCGAACCCTCGAGATGCGCGGCCACGCGCAGCATCTCCGCCCGGTCGCGGCACCAGACCACGAGCGCGCTCGGGCCGAAGATCTCGTCGGAGAGCCCCGGATTGCCCAGAAACGCAATCGCCTCCGTTTCAAACCACGTTGGCGAAACCATGCCACCATCGCCACCCCGCCCCGCCACCAGCACCTTCACGCCCGGCTGGCGTCCGCGCTGGGCGGTCAATTGGCCGAATGTCCGTGCCATGGCCGGGGTGAGCATGGCCCCGGCTGCCGTCGCGCCAAGGCGAACGGACAGGTTTTTCACCAAGGCCTCCGCGTCCCGGTTGCGGACCAGCACTATCAGACC
>CAYMSE010000217.1:0-9609 GCA_964392935.1 uncultured Oleiharenicola sp. | reverse complement strand
CGAGCGCGTTCATGCGCCCGGTGCGCAGCAATTCGCCGAGCAGGTCGACCAGGCCGGAGCCGCAGAGGCCCTCGGGCGCCACGCCGCCGATCACGGAGACGGCGACGGTGCCGTCGGCGGCGATGGCGACCTTCTCGATCGCCCCGGGCAGGCCGGGCATGCCGCACGTGATTTGTCCGCCCTCGAACGCGGGGCCGGCCGGACACGACGCGGCGAGCACGCGGTGGCGGTTGCCGACGATGAGCTCCGTGTTCGTGCCGATGTCCATCACCGCCACGACGCGTTCCTCGTGCGCCAGGTCGATCGCCAGCATGCAGGCCGCGGCATCGGCGCCGACGTGGCCGCTGACGATCGGCAGGCCGTACACGCGCGCCTTCGGGTGGATGGGCAGGCCGAGCCGGCGCGCGGTGTCGGAGAGGCTCGTCGACGTGCGCTTGCCTTCGGCCAGCTCGATCTCGGTCAGCGACCGGTACGGACTCTGGCCGATCGAGTAGACCGACAGGCGGAAGAACAGGTCGCGCATCGTCGAGTTGCCGGCGATGACCACCTCGTAGATGGACCGCGGGTCGACGGGAAACTCGAGGATCGCGCGGCTCAGGTAGCCGACGAGCGTGCGCTGGAGCGTCCGCGTGCGGTCCTCCGTGTCGTACTGGATGCGCGCCATCACGTCGGAGCCGCCGAAGCGCTGCGGGTTCTCGAACGACGAGTCCGCGACGACCTCGCCCGTCCCCAGGTCCAGCAGCCGCAGCACCACGGTGGTGGTGCCCAGGTCGATGGCGAGGCCGTGGAGCGGACCCGGCCGCCGGTCTATTTCGACGCCGTCGAGGAGCACGCGCTCGCCGTCGCGCGTGACGGCGGGGTCGAGGGCCCAGTCGCGGCCGCCGGTCGGCAGCTCGAAGGCCTGGTTCTCGATCTTCATCGTGCCGCGCCGCATCGTGTGGCAACGGATGACGCCCGACTCGGCCGTCACGCGCGCACAGCAGGAAAGCCGGAACGCGCCGCGCAGGTGCTGCTCGGCGGGGCCGCGCGGCGAGAGGCAATCCATGCCCTCGACGACCTCGACGACGCACTCCTTGCACTTGCCCTGCTTGATGCAGGAGGTCGGCACGGGGATGCGCAGCGACTCCGCGCAGGTGAACAGCGAGACGCCGGACGCGGCGTCGCTCACGATGGAATTGAAATGGAGCTGGACGCTCATGCGCCTCCGGCCGCGGCGGAAGGAATCCGGGCGGCGATCACCGTTTCGCCTCCAGGGACTGGATGCCGGCCTTGATGAAACCCATGGCGAACGCCATGCCCGCGTGCCACGGCGCGGCGCAGCTCATCTGCGGCGCGTGGTCGGGGATGATGACGCCCTCGAAGCCGTTGCGGTGGAGGATCGCGAGCACGCGCAGAACGTCGACCTCGCCGTCGTCGATGAAGGTCTCCTTGTAGTGCGGGACCTTGTCGCGGACGTTGCGCAGGTGGACGTAGCCGAGCCGGTGCTGCCGGCTGTACTGGTCGACGACGTCGTAGATGTTCCCCTCGGTCATCTCGGCGAGCGAGCCGACGCAGAACTCGAGCTGGTTCGCCGGGCTCGGGTTGAGGTCGATCACCTTCTGGTAGAGGTGCGGCTGGTACACGAGGCGCGGCTGGCCGCGGATCGTCGGCATCGGCGGGTCGTCCGGGTGCAGCGCCAGGCGCACGCCGGCCTGCTCGGCCACGGGGAGCACGTCGTGGAGGAAGCGCTCGAGGCGGCTCCACAACTGCTCCGGCGTGGCGGACGGGATCGTCCCGGCCGGGGCGTGCGGATCGAACACCATGTTCCAGACCATGCCGTGCGGCATCGGCAGGTCGTAGGGACCCTCCATGCCGACCGAAGGCGCCTCGCCGCGGGCGTAGTTGCCGCGCGTGCGGCCGGAGACGCCGGCGATGGAGAAATTGTAGCCCATGATCGGGATCCCCGCCTCGCCCATCCGCCGCAGGATCGTCTTCACGTTCTCGATGTGCCGCGCACGCTTCGGGCCATCGAGCAGGATGTCGTGCCAGTGCGCCGGATCGAAATTCTCGATCGCCTCGAGCTTCAGGCCGGCCGCTTCCACGTTGCGCCGGAGCTCCACCATCTCCTCCAGCGTCCACAACTTGTCCGGATCCCCCGCCAATCCCCAGCCGTAGTCCGTGCCGGTCGGCTGGTCGTCGGTGGCCGCGTGGCCGCCACCCCGGAAATAGTCGACCAGGTGCGCCACGATGTGCGTGGCGCCGGCTTGGCGCGCGAAAAGGAAGTTCTCGCGCGTCAACATGTGACGGTACAGTCCGAGACCGAGCTTCATGGGGTAACCTCCAAGCTACGCCGTTCCGATACTCCGGCTACCCCGACTTTCGTCAACGGTTGACTGGCGTTTTACGATGCGCAGAGATTCTCCCTCAACCCACTGGCTTTCAACAAGCTCCGTGCGGGGATTTGATGGGATGCCGAAGTCGCGGTTGGCGATGCGCGCGGCCAGCAATTCGACCGCCCAGGCACCCATCAAATGCTGATTCTGCTGCAGGCCGGAGAATCCCGATCCGCGCAGGTCGTGGCTCAGGACCACCACCCCGAGTTTCCGGGGAATCGGGATCTGCAGGCGCCGCAACACCGCCCGGAACCGCGCAATCATGTCCGGCAGGTGCACGAACACGATCGCGTCGGGCCGGTGCTCGACCAGCCATTCGGTGAGCAGGGGCTCCTCCACCTCCTTCAACCGGAGCACCGGCAGTGCGCCGGAGATTCCGTACGTGTGCTCGCACCAGCCCAGGTAGACCGAGGAGTGTGCGTACGCGGTCCGCGCGTCCTCGTGGGTGCCGAGCACGAGGCCCGGACGCCGGTAACCGAGTTCGTGCAGCCGCTGCAGCGCGGTGAAGGTGTCGTGGTAGAAGTGGCTCGTCACCCGGTGCAGCGGGGTGCGGATGCTGAGGCCGACCGTCACCACCGCCTGCTCGCGGAAGTCGGCGGGGAACTCCTGGTTGAAGTCCGGACTCCCGAAGCAGAGCAGGCCCTCGATGCCTCGCGCGGCCAGGATGTCCCCGAAGCGCCGGTACGTCATGCCCGGCGCGCGCAGCCACATCGGCTCGAGGCGGTAGCCGAGCTCCGTCGCGCGCCGCGTCATGCCCTCGTGGATCCGCGTCAGGTGCAGCGAGCGCTCCCACGGGCGCAGCGTGTCGTAAAACGAGATCACGCCGAAGGTCGCGGCCTGCCGCACCTCGCGCGGCTTCCGGAGGTGGCGCATCAGGTGCACGATGTTCGCGTCGGGCGTGTAGCCGCTCTCCTTCGCCAGCTTCCGCACGAGTGCCTTCGTGCGCTCGGAGATGCGCGGGCTGTCGCGCAGCGCGAGTGAGACCGCCGAGGCGGAAATGCCGGCCTGTTTCGCGAGGTGACGCAGGTTCATTGCTCAACCGTTAAGCAATCCCCCGCCCCGCGCGCCAGCCCGAAGCGCGGCCGCCCGGGCTTCGCTTCATCCTCTTCCGGGTGGAGCGGGTTGTCCCCAACCCGCTGTTCGATGTCCGCACGCGGAAAGCGGGTTGAGGTCAACCCGCTCCACCTTCGGCTCAGTTTCCCGCGGCGGGCGCGCGGCGCGGCGTGTACTTGAGCTCGCGATTCGCCCACACCAGAAACGCGCCCATGTTGGTGCGATCCTCGTGGCCGCCGTCGTGCTGGCGCCAGGCCAGTTGGCCGTCGAGGAGCCCCGTGTTGGGTGGCGGCATCACGGCTGTGCGGTAATCCTCCGTCACCCCGAGGTCGCGCGCCCCGAGCAGGCGGTACGCAGGGCCGGCGGCCACCGCCGCCATGAAGCTGCCCTGATGGTCGATCCAGTGCGCGTCGCCGTTCGCGACGAGGCCGCAGCCGATCAGCACCGGACGCGGCGCGCAGAGCGCGATCACCTCGTGCGCGTCGACGGGGAGATCGTTGGCGGTCTTCGCCCCGAAGCGGGACTCGGCGGCGCCGTACTTCAGGAAGTTGCCCGCCATCCAGTGGCCCTCGTACGAATTGGTCAGGTTCTCGACAATCTGGCCGAAATCCCGGCGGTACGGCTTGGCGCCGGCCAGGCCCGACGAACTTACCAGGGCGACGGCGAAGCGCGGCTCCACCGCCATCGTGACCATCGCGGCCTTGCCGAAGCGCGAGACGCCCTCGATGCCGATCTTCCGCGCATCCACCTCGGGCCGCGTCGCGAGATAATCGATCGTGCGCGAGGCACCCCACCCCCACGCCCGCAGCACGCCCCACTGCTCCGGCGTGCGGCGCGCACCGCGGTTGGTCAGGCCGATGATGCCCGAAGTGAGGCCCGCGAAATTGTCCGGCTGCACGCTCGTGGCGCTGAGCGACACGTAGCCCCAGCCCGCCGCGATCAGCTGGTCGCTGACAGGTGGCGCCTTCGGTTCGTACATCCCGGGGAAACGCGGCACCGGCTCGTCGGGCATCGCGCCCGAGCCGAACATCACCAGCACCGGCACGGGGCCCTGGACATCCGCCGTCGTGCTGCCGGCGAGCTTGAGGTCGACGGCGATCGCCGGACACGCGGCATTGTCCGCGTGGCCGATCACCTGCTGCGCCACCACCGGGTGGCCGCCGACCTGCGTCTCGAGGCGGCGCGTGACGGTCCACGTGACAGGCGGCACGCCCTCGGGGATGCGGCCGATCACCTCGCGCTCGTAGTCCTCGAGGATCTCGGGCCGGCGCACGCGCCACCATTCCTCGCTCGTCGTCACGGGCTTCCCCGCCTTTGTCACGAGCAGCTCCGGCCAGTCGGGCCAAGGGTTGGCGCGCGCCTCGTCGGTGTTGGGCGGATTGGTGGAACCGGCGCTGGGATTGCGGCCGGGGCGCATCCGCGTGATGCCGAGCTGCCGCATCATGTCCGCATGATCCTCCGCCGAGAGTTTCTGCAGGCGCTGGCGGTCGTCGGGACTCAGCAGCCAGGGCGCGGCCACCAGCAGGTCCTTGAGCGGGAGCGGCGCCGCGGGCGCCGGGGCGGGCGGAGTCTGCGCGGCGGCCAGGACGCCCAGGCCGGCCGCGATCAACCAACAGAACGGAATTTTCATCGTGGGGAAACGGGCGTTCAGCGGGAGCAGAAGCTCTCCGGCGGACCGAGGTAGCTCGGCTTGAGCCCGCCGAGGTTGAGGACGAGCTTCTGCAGCACGACCGCGGGATCGACCATCCAGACCTTCAGCGTGTGATAGCCGGGTGCAGGGATGTGATGGCCGGAAATGCCGTAGTGCGCGTTGTCCGCGACGGATTTCTCCCAGTCGCGATTCCGGTTCTGCGCCTGGTAACCCTGCGGCACCAGCGTCACGAGCGTCGGCGGGTCGTCGTCGAACGCGATGGCGTAACGCACGCCGCGGTCCGGCACGAAGTTCAGCGTCGGCGCCGTGATCGCGCTGATCTCGACCGCGCCCGCGCTGGTGAGGTACACGCGGTACTCGAGGCACGGCGCGTCCTTCCCTGGTGTGGCGCTGGGCGCGTCAACCGGGCCCGTCGCCCGCATGCCCGAGAGCGTGCGGCCGTAGTCCGCCACGCGCTCCCAAGTGTTGGCCCCCGCCGGCACGAGCTTCGTGAAGTGCTCGGGCTCGATTGACACGACGCCGCGGCCCTCGGCGAAACCAACGAGATTCTCGCGCGTGACGTCCGCCGGCTTCACCGTCTCCACGCGGATGGTCACCCGCTCGGTGCCGGCGGCGACGATTACGGACCCGCTCGCGCGTCCGGCCGGCGCGTGCTCCCAATCGATCTCCACCCAGGTGCGGGCGTCCGCCGACGCGGCGGGATCGCGCGTCAGCACGATCCACGGCGCGCTGGCGGTCAGCGCGAAGTCCTGCGCGGTGCGGCCGCGCTGGAACACCTCGATCCACGAGCGCTGGCGGTTGAGGGAGTCGAACACCGGCAGCGCCGCGCCGTCGGTGGCGGCGGCCGCGTGGCCCTCGATCGCCACGCCGACGCCGGGCGCCTCGGGCACGGTGGGCTCGACGAGCTTCAGGTGCCGGAGGTGATTTTCCGGCGGATCGCGCCACGTCGTGTAGCCCAGCACCGGCTGGTCCATGAAGTGATTCCATTTCCCCGCAGCCAGCTCCTGGTGGTAGTGCTCGACCATCTTCAGGTAGTCGGCGAACAGGCGCCGCACTTCCGCAGCCCGGGCCCCGGCGCTCGCGCGCCCCTGCTTCGCCTCGAGCGCGTTCCGGCCCGCGGCGAAATAGAGTTCGTTCACCAGCGCGCTGGCCTTGGTCGGGAAAAGCACGAGTTGATCGAAGGCGTCGCGCGGCGCCGCCGGCAGCGCGTCGTAGAGCCGCTGCGCCCGTGCCGCGAGGGCGCGCCAGTCGGCGACGACGGTCTCGGCTTCGCCGAAGTCCACGAGGCTGAACGTGTCGGGCGCCAGCAGCTCGGGCTTCCGCCGGCCGTTGAACTTCGTGTACTGCGCGACGAGGTCCGCGATCTCGCCGGCGTGCGCCGCGCCGAACTCCCGCGCGGCCCAGGCGCGCGTGAACTCCCCGAGGTTGTCGTGGTTCCAGCGCGCGGCATCCCACGCGAGGTTCAGGAAGAACTCCGTCGGCAGCTCGTAGCCCTTGAAGTGGCCGACGTTGACGATCCAGATGCGGTCGGCGCCGTAGCGCTGCGCGAGCGACATCTGCTCCCAGATTTTCGGGATCGGGCTGGTGTTGAGCCACTGGTAGCTGCGCGGGCCGCCGTGGTAGTCGAAATGGTAGTAGATGCCCGCGCCGCCGCCGCGCCTGCGCTCCGCCGCGGTCGGGAGGCGACGGAGGTTGCCCCAGTTGTCCTCGGCCCAGAGCAGCGTGACGTCGTCGGGCACGCGCATCCCGTGCTCGTAGAACTCCTGCACCTCCTTGTAGAGGCACCACATCTGCGGGACCTTCGTGATGTCGAGGTTCACCTCGGCCCGCAGGATCTCGCGCTGGCGGTCGACGATCCGCTCCAGCAGCGCGCGGTTGGCCTCCGGCCCGCCCGGCGCCATCTCGGTGTCGGTCGCCCCGCGGAGGCCCATGGTGACGATGCTCTCGAAGGCGCGGGTGCGGCGGACGCCCTCGCGCCAGAAATCCTCCAGCACGTCGGGATGCTTCGCGTAGTTCCAGGTGCCGATGGTCTTCAGGTAGCGCCAGTCCCACTCCTTCTGCGCGCGCAGCATCGGTTCCTGGTGCGAAGTGCCCATGACGATGCCGTACTCGTCGGCAAGGCGCGGGTTCGCGGGATCGTCCTCGTTGAAGGCGTTGTTCCACATCGCCGGCCAGAGGTAGTTGGCGCGCAGGCGCAGCATCACCTCGAAGAGCCGCGTGTAGAATTCGTGGCCGTAGTTCGCGATGCCGGCCGGGGCGTGCGGGTTCGCCGCGGGGGTGACGGTGCCGAACTTCGCGCGCACCCAGTTGGTCAGGTCCGGCGCCTCGTCGTTGAGGAAGATGCCGCGGTAGCGCACCGCCGGCGCGCCGACCGCGTGCCGCCCGGCGCGCCACGCCAGCGCGTCGCGGTGCGCGACGGGTACGTCCGCCCACCAATACCACGGCGACACGCCGATCTGCTGGGACACCTCATAGATGCCGTAGATCGTCCCGCGCTTGTCGCTGCCCGCGATCACCAGCGCACGGCCGATGCCCGGCGCCGGCTGGTCCACGGTCGCGAGCACGAACGCTTCCCACTTCGCCGCCACGTCGCGCACATCGAGCTTCCCGGCGGCGACCAGACCGTCGATCAGCGGGCTGCGTCCGATTGTGCCCACCAGGATCGCGACCGGGGCGGCCGCGGGCGTCGCGGTGCCGAGCGTCGGCTTTACGCTCGTGACGCGCTCGACATCCGCCTGCAGGTCATGCGCCGCGCGAATCACGCCGGGCCAGTCCTCCGCCGACACGTGGATCGGGGCGGCGACGCCGGCTTGGACGAGGACGAGGTCGTCGGCCGCACCCGTGCCGAGCAGCGGGGCGTCACCGAGGGCGGCGTGGAGCCCGGCCGGCAAAGCCAGCGCCAGGAGCAGCGGGAGACAGCGGGAAAGATGCATGGGGTAGTCCGGCATTGGAGCCGCCTGGCCGCGAAAGGAAAGCCGCCGGGAGATATAGTTGCAGTCTAACAATCGCACTTCCGGAGGGTCGCGTGCGGGATTCCGGTGATGACGGATGGGAGGGTGGCAGTTAGGGGTTGGGAGTTATTCGTCATTGGTTACTCGTTCTTTGGTCTCAGCACTCGTCGTTCGACTTTCGACGCTCGTCGTCGAGGTCTCAGCGCTCAGTGGCCAGCCACGAATTCCTCGATCCTCAGAATCACTTTTTGCTCCGCGCTCCTCGCTCCCTTCTCCCCGCTTCGTCCCCTCCCTCAACTCTCATCCCTCAACTCTCAACTTCTTCCCCCACCATGTCCCTCTACATCGGCATCGACAGCGGCACGCAAAGCACGAAGGCGGTCGTCCTCGACCTCGACACCAGGAAGCTCATTGCGGAGGCGCGCGCCCCGCACCGGCTCATCGCCGACCTGCCGCCGGGGCACATGGAGCAGCACCCGCAGGACTGGGCCGACGCGCTCGACACCGTGATCGCCGAGGTCGCCGCCAAGGTCGACCGCTCGCGCGTGCGCGGCATCGGCATCTCCGGCCAGCAGCACGGGTTCGTGCCGCTCGATGCCGCCGGCGCCGTCATCCGCCCGGCCAAGCTCTGGTGCGACACGAGCACGACGCAGGAGTGCGCCCTCCTCACGAAGAAGCTCGGCGGCGAGAAGGCCGCGATCCGCACCGCCGGCCTTGCGTTCCTCCCCGGCTTCACCGCCCCGAAGATCCTCTGGCTGAAGCGCCACGAACCGGCGAACTACAAGCGCCTGCGCCACGTGCTGCTGCCGCACGACTACCTCAACTTCCACCTCACCGGGAATTACTTCATGGAGTACGGCGACGCCTCGGGCACGGCGCTCATGGACGTCCGCAAGCGCACCTGGTCGCAGCCCGTGCTCAACGCCATCGACCGGAACCTCGGCGACTGGCTGCCGCCGCTCTCGCCCTCGAGCGCCGCGGCCGGCACACTCAAGCCCGCGCTCGCGCAGAAGTTCGGCTTCCCCGCCGGCGTGGTCGTAAGCGCCGGCGGCGGCGACAACATGATGGGCGCGATCGGCACGGGCAACGTCACGCCCGGCGTCGTCAGCGCCAGCCTCGGCACCAGCGGCACGGTGTACGCCTACGCCGCCCAGCCCGTGGTCGACCCGCGCGGCGAGATCGCGGCGTTCTGCTCGTCGACCGGCGGGTGGCTTCCGCTGCTGTGCACGATGAATGTCACGATGGTGACGGAGCAGTTCCGCGCGCTCTTCAACTGGGACCACGCGCAGCTCGAGTCGGCGGTGGCCAGCGCGCCCGCCGGCGCCGGCGGCCTGGCGCTGCTGCCGTACCTCGACGGCGAGCGCACGCCCAACCTCCCGAAGGCCACGGGCGTGTTCACCGGGCTCACCCGCGCCACGCTCACGCCCGGCACGCTCGCGCGCGCCGCGATGGAGGGCGTGACGATGAACATGAACTACGGCCTGCGCCGCCTCGCCGCGCTCGGCTGCAAGCCGAAGGAGATCCGCGTCACCGGCGGCGGCTCGCGCTCGGCGTACTGGCGGCAGATGATGGCGGACATCTT
>CAYMSE010000216.1:0-6702 GCA_964392935.1 uncultured Oleiharenicola sp. | reverse complement strand
CGAAAAATCCGGCGACGTCCCCCATCGTTTTTCCGAACTTCTGCAGCGAGTCCTGAAAATTCGCGCTCCCCATTTCCTGGACGATCTTGTCGAGGCTGTCGGACACGCCGGTCAGCACATTGGTGCCCGCAACGGTCAACTGCGCCTTCAGCTTCCTCCACGCATTGTCGAGCGCGTTGACCTTGTCGATCTGCTCCGACTGCAGGATGGCGCCGGATTTCTTGAAGTCCTCCATCTGCTGGCGGATCGCGGCGGAGCCCTGCTGGAAGAATCCAGAGAGGCCCGCGTAGCCCTTGCCGAGCGCGAGCTTCTCCACGGCGTCACGCTGTGCGACACTCATCCTGTTGGTCGCGTCGATGAGCTGGAAGAACGCCGGCAGCGTTCCGGCCCTGATGTCGACGCCATTCCGCTTCATGATATCGCCGAACGCCGTCTGGTGAAGCTGCGCCTCGCCGAGGTTGGAGGCGAATTTGTCTAGCGCCGTGTTCAATTCGTCCTGGCTCACCTCCGCCTGCTGCGCGGCGAGATTGAGTTCCTGGTAGGCGTCGGTGGAGATTCCGAGCGCGGCCGACTGCCGCTTGATCTGGTCCACGCTGTCGCTGACCGATTTCACGAATTCGCCGACCGCGGCCACGGAAAGGCCGATGCCGAGCGCGCCGGCAACCCCCTTGAGCGGATTGGCGATGGCGAACGGCGCAGACAGCCGTTTGCGCAGGGAAGCGTTCTGGCTCTGGATGCTGCGGACGGCCTTGGCATAGTCGGCATCGACGCGCGCGAGCTGGCGCGAGAACTGGTCGAAGCGCGCGTTGAACACGACGTTCAACTGCTCGAGGTCGGTCGCCATTCAATGCACCCTTCCGGCGGAGGCGATGGCCGTCCGCATCGCCTTTCGGACCGCCGCGCGCGCCGCGTTGAGGTTGGCGCGCCAGATCGGCCAGAAGTACGGCTGCGCCGGCGTCGCGGCGTGTCCGCGCCGTCCGGCATTGCGCCGTTTGTTCCTCGCGTCCCGGTATTTCCCGGCAGCACGAGCCTTCGTTCCGAACTCGACCCAGCGCGCCCAGAAGGCCGTGAAGGAACCGGCGAAGATGGTGATGCGCAGGAAATCCCCGGCGATGCCCGTGCGGTTGCCGTGCGCGACGAATTTTGCGTCCTTCGGCGCGTCGCCGAAGGTGTATCCGATGGAATCGCGCAGGCGCCCGCTGCGAACGGGAACGGTCGCCTTCATCTGCGAGACGATCGATTGCGCCTGGTCCGCCATGGCCGCGGCGACCTCTCTCTTCGAGGCCTGCGCCAGCGTCTCCAGCTTCTGCTTGAGCCGGGAGCGGCTCGTCGAAATCTCGATGCCGAGCATCACCGTCTCCCGAGCAGCTCCTGGAATTCCTCGTAGCTCATCGGCGCGGGCGCTGGCTTCGCCCCGTTGGCGAGCGCGTAGCCGTCCGCGGCGGCGAGAAACTCCCACAGCGACTTGTCTTCCCAGCGCCAGCCCATGGCGGCGGACGCGCCTACGATTCGGGAGAAGGGCCACTTTCCGTTGGCGAGGCGGGGGCCGTCGTGGCCGTTTCCTCCCCCGCTGCAGATTTTCCCACCGGATCGTCCGGAACGCCGGCGAGGCACGCCTGCAGGATGGCGAGCGCCGGGCCGTGACTGTTCAGCCGCGGCGCGTCGTCGACGTAGCGCCGCACCAGGCGGATCGCCGTCTCCGGCTTCGTGCCGCCGCCGACGAGGCCGAGGCGGATCGTCTCGCGCAGGTCGAGCGCGTTGGGGAAGCCGGACGCGATGCGCGCGCGAATGAACTCCGGGCCCGCATCGCATTTTTCCTGCAGCTCCTGAAGCTGCGCCAGGCCGAGGCGGAAGGTGTAGGTCCCGTCCGCCCAATCGAAGGTGACGGAAATCATGTACGGGTGTAGGTCGCCACTGTGAGCTTGCCGGCACCGGTCAGCGTAACGGAGCCGGTGCAGGCCTTCGATCCCTTTTCGCCCGTCTGTTCGAACTTGGTGACGATGGCGGGCCCGGTATAGCCCTTGTAGGACGTGCCGCCGCCCGTGTCCGGACCGGAGGCCGGGCGCGAGATGCGGACATTCACTTCGACGCCGATCCGGTCCTGCCAGGCATCCAGATCGTCCGAGTCGATCACGAAGGCGCCGTCGAAGCTCCAGTCCTGGGAGACCACGCCGCGCTGCAGCTGGGCCGGCGCGTCCTCGTCGTCGCAATCCGGAACCATGGCTTCCGACGTGTTCACGGTCTGGGTGAAGGTCTTCGTCGTCAGCCCGCAGGGCCGGATGTAGGTGCCGGGATTGGCCGGATCCTCGAACTCGAGAATCAGCTTGCCGAACGTCATGGTGGTGGGCGCGGTCATTTCCTACTCCTTCAGGAAGAGGTTGGTCTGAGCTCGATCTCGAACACGAGCGTCGATTGGCGAAGCGTGGCCTGGTCGGGATTGCGGCGATGCGAGGTCCGGTGCCAGGTGATCGTGCCGGCGGAGAAACCGGGCACGTCGAGCGAATTCCCGTCGAGGAGATCGCGCAGGATCTGGGCGATCTCCTTGCAGCTCCTAAAGCCGACATCCGCCGAGCAGACGGTCAGCGCGAACATGTGACCGCTGCCGGGAATATCCTCCCCGGCACGGGTGTCTTCCTCCTCGTCTCCGGCGAGGACATAGGGCGTCTGCGCGTCGGGAGGAACGTCGTCGAAGATCCGGCAGGGCGCGGTCCCGAGCATCGCCTGCACGCCGGCATCGGCCGCGAGAAAGGCGACGAGCGCCTTCTGCAGCTCCCACGAGGCCGAGGCGCCGCTCACTCCTGCTGCTCCCCGGCCACGCCGCCGCCGGCCGTTCCGGAGCGGGCGAGAATCTCGACCCACTGCCGGCGGCCGTCCGGATCCTTCGCCTCGACGATATCGAACGCTTCCTGCGTGCGCTCGTCGCGGCAGCACATCTCCGCCGTAACCGCGCGCGTGCGCCGGAGCGAACGCACGGTGACAAGGATCGTGCGCGTTCCGGTGACGCGCCCGGCCATGACTTCCTCGCCGGCGTTCACGGGCCGGATATTGGCCCATACGGTGAATTCGGGGATGTAGGGACCGGCGCGGAAATTCCCGCCCTCGCCGCCGGCAGGCTGCAAGCTGCCGAAGGACACCCGGTCCCTGAGATCGCCCGCCTGCATGGGACTACGGCGCGGTAAGGACCGCGGTTCCCATGATAATGACCTTGTAGGTCACGCCGGTGCCGGAGCCGGAATTGGCGATCTTCAGCTGGTCGCCGGTTCCGGCCGTGACCTGGGCGCCGGCGTTCGGAGCCGTCCACACGAACATGCCGCCGGGCTTGACCGGAACCACATCCGTCACGTCGCCCAGGAAGGGGAAGGTGTTCGAAGCGGCGCCGCCGACCAGAACGCTGTTGGTGTTGCCCTCGTCTGCGATGATGATTATCGCCTTGACCTGGCTGAAGGTAATGGTGTTGCCGAAGATGTCCTTCAACCCGCCGGCCAGGTCGAGTGGATCCGTGCCCGATGCGGCGATCGTGCGCTCGTCGTCCCATTCCGCCTGGATCTGGCCGTTGCCGTTTCCGGTGATGAACTGGGTGAGGAAATTGTCGTCGAACTTCTTGCTTCCCGCCGTCAGGTTCTGGGGGTTTGACATCTGGCAGGAGACGCCGACCGAGATCTTGGCCGCGATAGAGAGGGACATTTTTCACTCCGTTTGCTTGAGGTTGGGCGGGCCCGCCGGAAAAGCCCGCGCAGCGCCATCGACGCTGCGCGGCAGTCGCCTGCGGGGGTAAAGCGTTAGAACCGGACGATCCGGTAATTCGCGATCAGCGCGGCCACCGCGGCGCTCATCTTGATTTCCTGAGAGACGGTGCCCGTGACGAAGGTCTCGCGCGCCGCGTACCAGTCGCCGATCATCAGCAGCGCAGCCTGGCGGATCGGCCGCGGCACGATATCCTGCGCATAGCCGGAATTGAATTCGATCTTGACCGCGTCCGGCACTCCGCCCGTCGCAGGCCACGACGTTCCGGGCGCCGGAATGACATAGGATTCCTCCGTCCCGCAATCAACCAGATACCATGCTTCGGACGGAAGCTGCTGCACGGTTCCGGACGGGTCTACATAGGAAATCGTTTCCACCGATGCGCATGGCGGCAGCGGCAGATCGATGCGATCGCCGCGAACATCCGGACGGTGGACATAGCAACCGGCATCGAAGCGCGGCAGCACCAGGCGCCACGACTGCGCCTTGAGCGAACGCTTCAGCCAGCCGTCGGCCCCATCCAGCAGCGCCGTTGCCGTTTCGCACAGCGCGTCGATAAGATCGTCATCGTCGTCGAAATCGACGCGCAGGTGCGCCCGTACCTCTGCCGCATCGAACAATGCGCCGCCGGGCGCGATGCAGATCAGTGCCGTCCGGTTCCTTGCCACGAGGGATATCTCTAGGCTTTTCCGGATGCGGCCTTGGCTGCTTCGGGCGCCGCCTTTTCTTCGGCCGCCTTGGCTTCGGCATCACGCCTCACAATGACGGCAACATATTTGTCGCGGACAAGCCCGTCGACGAGATCGGGCTGACACTCGAACTCATCACCCTTCGAGACCTGGCGGATATGCACGCCGTCGTGCGCATAGTCGAATGGCTTGAGAGCCTTTACGGCAACCGGCATGTGGAAATCTCCTATTCCTCTGGCTTGTCGATGATCGGGCGCGAATGATCGTAGCGCCGCTCGATTTCGGCCGCGGTCGCGAAATGCTTGCGCGGCTCGAATTTCAGGACCCGCCGCTTGCCGGCCGTGGCCGAAGTCACATGCAGTGTGTCGTATCCGTAGAGCCTCTGCTCCTTCGGAACGATGGAATCCATAAGCGGCGTCGTCTTCGGAACCGCTATCTCGATACCGCGCGCATGGGCGATGCCGAGCCAGAATTCGAAGCAGGCGCGCCCCTTCTCGGCGTCGTGCGAATTGGCGTAGGAATAGTCGATCCCGAACAGGCTGACGCGTGTTGCCCGCTTCAGGACCGCATAGGCGATGGCATAGGCCCCGGTCGAATTCAGATAGAGCGACCCGGTATCGTCGAGGAGCTCCTGCAGCGGGAACGGCTCGAGCGCGGGATAGCGCGGATGCGGACGGCTGGTAACGATGCGGCCGCGATAGTGCCGCATCCATTCGAGCATCGCGGCGATGTTTCCGCCCGGGTTTGCGCGCGCGCGGCGCTGCTGAACCCTGACGTCGTCCATGTGGAAGACGATGTCGCAATCGAGCACGCCGCCGAGGGCGTTGATCGTCCAAACCTGGTCGCAGAACGCCCGCCTTCCGCCCTTGCAGCGCGCCGCCAGAAGATATTCCGAGCAGCTCGGACCGAGACCTACGATGGCGACATGGCCGGGCGATTGCGGCGCCCGGCCGTTTCTCGCAATACCCATCAGGAGACGGGTGCGATATTCGGATCCGACAGGATCGCGTCCGCATGGCCGATGATGCCGGCCGAGGCAGTGTTGATCAGGCTGATCGTGGTGTAGCGCTTGTTTCCGCGATAGCCGATGCTTTTCGTGACGTTCTTGGAGACGCCGCTGGTGCGGGTGGCCGCCGCCGGGATGGCATTGGCCGATTCGGTCCCGAGCAGATCGGAATCCGCGACCGACGTGAACACGCCGTTCGAGGTCGAACATTCCTTGATCACGGGAGTGACAGTCGCATTCGTCGCCGTGATCGACCCGACGCCAAACACGTATTCGAGGCTGTTGTAGCCCTGGCGGTCGATCACCACGCCGGTCTTTCCGGTTCCGGTGGTTCCGAGCGCGACCGGAGAAATGGCGCGCTTTACCTTGAGCTTGCTGTGCATGTCGCGCATAACGCGATCCTCCATTCTATAGGGTTTGCAGGTTCGAGATCGTTTGAGGACTGCCGGCACGGCGCATCGGCATCGGCGCCGTGCCGCCTTCAGATCATGCGCACTTCAGGAGCTTGATGGCCTCGAAGTTCTGGACGCCGCCGCCGACACGCTTGGTCGTGTAGAAAAGCACGTTCGGCTTCGACGTATACGGATCGCGAAGAACCCGCACGCCGACGCGATCGACGATCAGATAGCCGCGCCGAAAGTCTCCGAATGCGACTGGAAGCGCGCCGGATCCGATGTTCGGCATGTTGTCGTCGTCGGAGACGGGATAGCCGAGGATCGTCGCCGGCTGACCGGCGGCGAAGCCGGGCTGCCAGAGATAGTTCCCCATGCCGTCCTTGAAGGTGCGGATGAGACCCTGCACCGCGCGGTTCATCATCCACCTGGCATTGACGCGGTATCCCTGCTTCAGCGAATAGCAGCACGCAATGACCGCATCGCCGGGATTCGACGCGGCGAAGCCGGTGGCATTTCCGGTTGCCGTGTAGCCGAGCTTGCCCCAGGCGTAGGAAGAGTCCACCACATTGGCGTAGGACAGGAAGCCGAACGGCGCGTTCACCCCGTCGCCGGTCACGAAGGCGGCGCCTTCCTGTTCGGCGAAGGTGATCCCCACCTCGTCCGCGAGCCACTGCTCGATGTTCACCGCGGAATCGTCGAGCAGGGTCTGCGTCGCGCCTGGCATCGCATAGAGCTCCTTGCTCGGAAAATCGAGCCCGGAGAGCGTCGGCGTGCTCGTTGACGGGCGCGAATCGCGCTCCCCGACCCATCCTGCCGTCGCGCCACCCTGACTGACCAGCTTGCGGTAGGTCATGCTGCTGATGTTGAT
>CAYMSE010000215.1:0-4177 GCA_964392935.1 uncultured Oleiharenicola sp. | reverse complement strand
CGGCGTACGCAATATCGGCGGCTACAACGATCGCGTCCGCGACGCGCAGGAAAAGGGCGAGCGCCTCGAGCGCACCGTGCATGCGGGCTTCGACCCCACCAGCGGCGAGCCCATCTACGAAACGCGCGAGCTGCCGCTCGAGCCGATGCCGTTCATCGTCGTCGTCATCGACGAAATGGCCGACCTGATGATCGTCGCCGGCAAGGAGATCGAAGCGGCGGTGCAGCGCTTGGCGCAAATGGCGCGCGCGGCCGGCATCCATCTCATCATGGCGACGCAGCGTCCGTCGGTCGACGTCATCACCGGCACGATCAAGGCCAACTTCCCGACGCGCATCTCCTACCAGGTCACGTCGAAGATCGACTCACGCACGATCCTCGGCGAGTCGGGCGCCGAACAACTCCTCGGCATGGGCGACTTGCTGTTCATGGCCGGGGGCGGACGCATCCGCCGTCTGCATGGGCCCTTCGTCAGCGACGCCGAAGTCGAGCGCGTCGTCGACATGCTGAAGGCGCAAGGCACGCCGCAATATCGTCAGGACGTCACCGAAGAACCGAAGGACCCCGAGTTCGAAGAACCGGAATTGTTCGACGGCGAAGGCGGCGGCTCGGGCGACGAGATGTTCGACCGCGCCGTGGAGATCGTGCGCCGCGACCGCAA
Source organism: uncultured Oleiharenicola sp. (assembly GCA_964392935.1). Taxonomy (GTDB): domain Bacteria; phylum Verrucomicrobiota; class Verrucomicrobiia; order Opitutales; family Opitutaceae; genus Lacunisphaera. Next base: position 3,517 of record CAYMSE010000215.1, on the reverse strand, counting down.
GGCGTCGACCTCGTATCTGCAACGGCGGTTGCAGATCGGCTATAACCGCGCCGCGACGCTCATCGAGCAGATGGAGAAGGAAGGCATCATCTCCACCGCCAATGCCGCAGGGAAACGCGAGATCCTGATCGGCGCTCCGGCGGGGATGGAGGATTAGCGCCCGGCCGCCTTAGACGCTCGGTCAGCAGGGCTCGTTCAAGCTCTCCGACAGCCTGAAAGAACGTCTGACCATCTCTAATCCGGCGAATGACCAACTCTATAATCGTGCGCGCAGCGATACCGGTCTCGATACCGGCTCCGTCAGCAGCGGCGACAAAGGCCTCCTTATCGTCGGGCCGAAGGCGGATCATGAGCGCTACTCGGTTCGGCCATATCGGGACTCCAATAGATCGCGGCGCATGAAAGCCCGCGCACGACCAAACTCTATGACCGCACCGACGATCAAATCACGCTGGACGAGATCGAGCGCATTATCATCTAATCGCGCAGAAAGGAGGTCTATATGAAATAGCGCAACACCGCGTCTGCAATGAGGATTAGTCCGGCAGTGAAAAACCCGCCAAGAATGTTCAGTCCGGCGCGGACAGAGCGAAGGTGTGTGGGTCTCAGTCCAGCAGACAATCGGAGCAGACCGAACGCGCCTACGCCCAATCCGAGCGCCAGCACGCCGGCGCCTGCAGGCACAAGCAAATCAATGATCGCGCCAATCGCGAAGATTGCGCCGGCGAAAACGACGACCACGGGGACGACTTTCCACAGTTCTTGTGTGACCCGCCCCAGCAATCCGGTAACTGCACGTGCGAGGCCAGCCGCCACCCTTAACGAAACGACGGGCAACGCCGCAGCGAGCCCAAGCGCCCACCATGATTCAAGAAGAAAAAGAACTCCGGATGTTAGAGCCGCCCCCAACGCAGCCCCGCCCATAATCAGCAGCCTGACGACAGCCTCTTCAATGATAGGTGGACGAGAGTCCAAAACCCTCAGATGAAAGAGTACAAAAGGCGCGCACAGTCCGAATTGCCACACCCATAACGAGGCGAGCTGGGCGCTAGGCAATGCACGATGCACAATCTCTGCGACCGCTGGCTGAAGCAGCCACGCCAACGCACTCGTAAATGCAATAGAACCAATCGCGATCAGCACCGACGTGACGAACCTTCGCCTTTCGGTTGCCTTGCTCTCCCTTCTCCGCTCTCGCGGCGTCCTCATGTCGACGAAAAGGGAGCTTGCATCGGAACGCGGGTTTGGACCGTCCCCGTTGCCGATCGCCACGCTGAGCCTCTGAAAAGCCCACCGGGCATTGAATAAGCCTGGGGACACCACGATTGCCTGAGCCAAGAGGGTATTGGGCACACTGGACGCGACCGCCCCGATGGCGAACGCAATACAGCCGAACAGCAACCCAAGCGCCAGTTCGTCCTTGAGCTCCGACCAGCGTATCTGACCAGACCGAATCCAGGCGCCGGAGGCAGAAAATGCGAAAACCAGGAACGCGAAAGGGGCGGCCCCGGCGATCCCCTGAAGCCACCACGGGCCGGTTGCCGGTAGTAGACCGCTAGCGAAGGCACCGAGAAGCGCGGCGAGGCCCATAAAGAAGAGCGTTAAGGCCGCTCGGCTAAGGCGGCCACTTGTGGACCAGCTGGACCAGCGTCCTTCGAGAACCTCGCTGTCCGAACGCCACTCAGCGCGTGCTTCTCCAACCGCGAAAACCCATCCCAGCAAGAAAAGTGAGCGCCAATGCGGCTGTAAATGGAGGTTCCAACGAAAATAGGTGTCGATCCACTGAACGAAGGGCATCAGCGCCGGTTCAAAAATCCCACCAACGAGTGACGCCAGTCGATGATAGCCGTCGACCACGAATTGAAGCGGCGTCGTTAGCCGAAGGTCGCGAAATACTGCTTTCTCAATGACATCGATGATGGAGAGACCACCAACGCCCATCAGCAACAGAGGCAGCCAGCCCAAGTCTTTCAGCCCGTCCCACAGCGTGAATTGTCCTTCGCCACGCGCCTCCTTTTGCTCCTGGGTTTCCACGTGCTCGCCCCCTGCGGCCTTCTTACTCTTCGGTACTAGGTCGGGCAATTTAGGTTCGAGGCTGGTGTGGATCGCCGGCAAAAGGTTGCCCTCCCCACTGTTTCGGACCTCATTGGACGGCAGATCGTTTTCAGCCGCGACGCGGACCGTTACGACCGAAACGCACACCGTGCCCGCTTCGTCGCTTGTGCAGCGGCAACGAACGACCCAAGGCTGCGCCGGAGGGCGACAGCGCCTAGTCAATCTATCCGACCGACTTCGCCCCGCGCCTACACTGCGCGCAAACATGTCCAACGCCCCGTCCTCCGTCCCTCCGCGCGCCGCGCCGCTTGCGCTCTGGCGTGTCGCGGAGGCGTTTCTGCGGGTACTGCTCAATCTCTTCGGCGAGCCAAAGGACATCGCCTTTCAGCACACGCACACGACGCGCCAGCGCGACTTGATGCTGCCCTGGCTGCGCGCGGGCGAGGCTTTGCTGCGCCGGCTCCTCCTCATCGAAGCGGCGGGCTTGCCCAAGGCCAACACGCCGCCGCCGCGCCCCAAGCGCGTCCGCGTCCGCACGCGCCGTCTCCTCACGTTCACGCCTGACAAACCCGAGGATTGGCGCGTCTCGTTCCGCGCGCTGGCCCCCTCTGTCGCCTATGCCGCTTGCGCGCGCTCGCGCCGGCAAGAGCCCAAGCGCTTCCATGATGCGTGGCCGCTGGCCGAGCGGCTCGAGGCAATGCTGCGCGTCTTCAACGATCCCGCGCTGTTCGCGAAGCGGCTGGCGCGGCGGCTCTATGCGCGGCCACGGCGCGCGGGCGCGCTTTTGAAGCTGGCGCGTGGGCGCAAACGCGAAAGCGGCGACGCGGCCGGGCTTGCCGATCTGGTGGGCCGCGAGGATTTCGAGCGCGTCAGCGCCGCCGCGCGCGATGCGCGCCGCGTGTTCAATTCGAGCTAATTCCCCCTCTCCCTGGCGGAGAGGGGGTCAGGGGGTGTGGGGCTTTCAACAGCAGCCCCCGTTCAGAAAAGAAGCGGTGTCTCACGCAACCAGCAACGGCGGCGCGCGTCCGCTCGCCCCTCCACCCCTACCCCTCCTCCGCCGGGGAGGAGGGACGCTTCAGTCCGGCCAGCCGCCGCGCAGCGGGCGCGGGCGGTTCGTATGCGCGAGCCGTGCGTCGATCTCGGTGCGCATGGCCGCGTTCTGCGCCCGGAGCGTGTCGATCTCGACCTGTAAGGGCGGGCGCTGCGGCGGCAAAGGCGGGGCGTCCATGTAGGGATCGTCGCGCATGCCGGCGACGGCGTCGGCGAGCTCATTGCGATAATCGACCAGCGCCCAGGCTTCCGGGCGCGTCTTCTGCTGCTCTTCCGCGAGCTGGCGTTCGCTGTCCTGCAGCTTGATGAAGGCGGCGGCGGCGAGGCCGGCGGCGGCCAGCATCAGGCACATCACCCAGAAGCTCGCCATCGTGCGCGCGAATTGCGTGACGAGGCTGGTGGACGTGGGCTC
>CAYMSE010000214.1:0-3402 GCA_964392935.1 uncultured Oleiharenicola sp. | reverse complement strand
TGTAGTTGTCGACCTCCTCCGGGTCGAGGATGTCGATCTCGAGGTTCTGCAGGATCGAGATGACGTTCTCGATGTCATCGGGGTTGTCGACGGACTCGGGGAGCGCCTCGTTGATGTCCGCGTACGTGAGGTAGCCCTGCTCCTTGGAGAGGCGGATCAGGTAGCGGATCTTCTCGTTGAGGTCGCCGGAAAGATTTTCGAGAGCCTTCTCCTTGAACTCGCGGGCGGCGTCGGCGGTGGCGGCGAGCGGGGCGCTGTGCTTGGTGGGCTCGGACTTGCTCGGTTCGGCTGCGGGCTTGGGCGCTTCCGTCGGGAGGACCGGTTTGACCGGGGCGGTTTCCTTGACGGATTTCTTGGCGGGTGCAGCGGGCTTGGATTTGCTCGGCATAACGTAATTAGGGTGTCCCGACTGGGCTGCGGCGCAAACGGCGTGTACCCCCTCTCCTCAAGCCAGGGAAAGCCTGGGCGGATTGAGGAGCTGACGGGTGATTTCGGCGTGCTGTTTCAAGAGGGACGGTAAGGTCGCGTCACCTATCGCGCCTTTGGAGGCTATTTCAAGTTCTATTTGTTGCTTCTTCGGCTCCAAGAATCGCTTCTGCAAGTGGCGCAATCCCTCGTTGACGATCTTCACCCAGTCCTCGTCGCCCGGGGTCTGGAAAAGCATGGTGGCGGCCAGCGACTTTTCTTCCTCTGTTTCAAGGAGTTGTTCGAGGGAATCGTGGCCGTTCCAGCCGTTGTGCTGCACTTCTGCGAGCACTTTCTCGAGGAGGTGCCCGGCGGTGCGGGAGGTGTCGATCCATTCGGTCGCGAGGTGCGCGCTGAGTTCGCGGAGGATGTTCTCGTGGTGCAGGCAGACGTACAGCAGGTGCTCCTCGTAACCCTTGGTGTGCGCGTCGGCGTGCGCGCCGGCGGGTGCGGAATCGGCGGGCTTCGCGAAGCGGCGCTTCTCCAGCGCTGCAACCTCGGCGCGGATCGCGTCGGGCTGCACGCCGAGCAGCAGGGAGACTTGCTGGAGGTAGTCGTCGCGGGCGATCTGCGTGTCGGCCTGGAGCGCGATTTCCACCATGCCGCGCACCGCGTTCATGCGCTCGTTGAAGGACGCGCGCGCGGGATCGGGCAGGAACGCCTGCTTCGCGAAGGGCATCGCGGCCAGCGCGTCGCGCCGCACCGCTTCGTACGCGGCGAGGCCCTGCTCGAGAAACAGCAGGTCCGGGTCCAGTTTCTCCGCGCCGGCGAGCTTGAGGAAGCGCACCTCGAGGCCGGCCTTCAGCGCCATCGGCAGGAAGCGCAGCGCGGCCTTCTGCCCGGCGCTGTCGCTGTCAAAGAAGCACTCGACCTGCGCGTGGTAGCGGCGGAGCAGGACGAGCTGGCCCTCGGTGATCGACGTGCCCTGCGGCGCGATCGCAGTCTTGAGCCCGGCGCTCCAGCAGCGCAGCGCGTCGAGCTGGCCCTCGACCAGGACGAACGGGTGCCCTTCGCCGGCGTGGCTGCGCGCACGGTCCAGGTTGAAGAGCAGGTTGCTCTTCGTGAAGATCGGCGTCTCGGGCGAGTTCACGTACTTGGCCTCGTGCGAGGCGTCGTCCTTCGGCGTGATCTCCAGCTGGCGCGCGGTGAACGCGACGACGCGGCCCTGGTGGTCGCGGATCGGGATCATGAGGCGGCCGCGGAAACGGCAGCGGATCGCCCCGAGGGTGGGAATGACGCCGTCGCGGAGGAAGAACAGTCCGCACTGCCGCAGCGCGTCCTCGGAGAATTTGCGCTTCAGCATGGCGGCTGCGAGCCCGCTGTCGTCGACGGGGGCGAACCCGATCTTGAACTCGTCGGCGAGCTCCGCCGTGAAGCGGCGCTGCTGCACCCAGTAGTCGCGGATGAACGCGCCGTGCGGCGTCGCGGCGAGGAACGCCTGCCGGTAGTAGTCGGCCGCGAGGTCGTGGATCTCGAAGATCTCCTGGCGCAGCGAGCGGGTCTCCTTCGACGGTCCGCCGGAACCCTCCTCGTACTCGAGGGTGATGCCGAAGCGCTGGGCGATCGCCTCGACCGCCTCGGTGAAAGGCAGGCCCTCCGTCTCCATCACGAAGGCGATCGTGTCACCGGCCTTGCCGCAGCCGAAGCACTTGAAGAAGCCCTTGTCGGCGGAGACGTTGAACGACGGCGTCTTTTCCGTGTGGAACGGACACAGCCCCTTGAAGCGCCCACTGCCGGCCTTCTTCAGCGCCACGACGCGGCTGACGACGTCATGGATGTTCACGCGGTTCTTCAGGTCGCGGATGCTGTTGGCTTTGATGACCGGCACGGGGTCCAGCGGAGGACAACTGCCCGGATTTGTCCAGCGTGGGCTGGAACGCGGGCCGGGCCCGGGGGCCGCGCGCAATTTCCGGCGGGAATATTAAACTTTTATCCCGGAGTGGTGTCTGCCAACGTGCGCGCTCGACCGCTCCGGGCCGGCCGTGCGATTTCCCTTCATGCGTCACCTCCTGATCTTCCTTTCCCTCCTGTTCGCGGCCGGCGGCGCCGGCGGCCTCTCCGCCGCGGCCCCGACGCCCCCGCAGTCGCCCATCCTCGAGCACAAGCTTTCGGATTTCAGCGATGCCGACTACCGGTTCGCGGTGGAGCAGCTCATTCAGGAGTTCGAGCGCACCACGAATCACCCGCTCGTGCCCGGCCCGAAGAAGAAGGTCGGGCTGAAAATCTACGCCGACTCCGGCCCGGGCCTGGCCACGCCGTTCGGGCTCGTGCGCGCGGTCATCGCCGCGATGGAGAAGCGGGGCTTCGCGAAGGAGAACATCTTCCTGGTCGGCCTGAATCCGCTGCGGCTCCGTCTCACCGGCTTCCTGCCGTCGTACTCGACCGGCATCCTGCCGTTCCCCGGCCATCCCGTGTATGTGCTGGAGTCGGGCAAGTTCTACGACCCCGCCTGGTTCTACGACAGCCCGCTGCCCGCGCGCTTCGACTCGATCCTGAACGAGCAGGCCGCGAAGAAGGCGGCGGGCGGCAAGGCCGAGACGACGATCGAGGAGGACCGCAAGAGCTTCCTGGCAACGCCGCTGTTCCTCGATGCCGACTTCTGGATCAACCTGCCGGTGTACACGGACCACCCGGTGCTGGGTGTCAACGGCGCGCTCGTGAACGCGACGCTCTGGAACGCCAGCAACACCTTCCGCTTCTTCAAGAGCCCCGCCACCGCGCCGGCCGCGGTCGCCGAAATGGCCGCGATCCCCGAGCTGCGCGACACGTGGGCGCTGAGCATCGTGAGCCTGCAGCTCTACCAGTTCATCGGCGGCCCGTACTTCAACTCCCTCTACACGGTCTCCGAGCCGCGCGTCTGGATGAGCGCGGATCCCGTGCTCCTCGACGCGCTCATGCTGGAGCGGCTGAACGCCGCGCGGAAGCGCACCGGCTTCG
>CAYMSE010000213.1:0-2723 GCA_964392935.1 uncultured Oleiharenicola sp. | reverse complement strand
CGGCCTGAAGGCCGCCAGCGAGAGCCTCGCCCCCGGCGAGGATCAAGTGGCCGGCGAACGCCTCGACACCCTGCTCCAGCGCCTGGACGATCCCGCCGCCGCGCCCGGCCGGGCGGCCCTCGACGGCGCCGAGTACCTGCTGCAGCACACGGAACAGGCGATCGGCGGCTATCGCGCCGAAGGCACGGCCACGCTGGCGCCGGGCAACGAGGTGGTCCGCGGCATGTTCGTGTTCTCCGGACCCGAGACCTACTTCCTGCCCGCCCCGGGCGGAGCCGCCGGCACGGTGCGCCCCCGCGAGGGCGCCCGCTTTCCCGTCAGCTATGCGCTGCCGCAGTGGTCCGCGGGGGACGCCGCCGCCGTCTTTGCCGGCCGCGCCGGCGTGGTCCCGGCCGACGCGTCCAGCGGCAAGGCCCTGCGCCTCCAGCAAACCCGGGGCACCGTCTGGCAGCACATCAAGAAGGGCGGACCGGTGGCGTTCGCGATCCTGGGCGTCGGCCTGCTCTCGCTGGTCATGATCCTCCAGAAGATCCGCGACGTGGCGGGCATGGGCCTCGAGCCGCCGGACCGCGCGGCCGCCTTCCTCCAACTGGTCGCGGCGGGCGACGCCACCGCGGCCCGCGGTCGGGTCGGCAGCCTGAAGAACTGCACGCGCGAGCTCTACACGGTCGGGCTCGGCGCCATGCACGAGACCAAGGTCATCCTGGAGGAACGGCTGCAGGCGGCGCTGGTCGCGCTGCGGCTGCGCTACGAGCGCCGGCTCCCGTTGCTGGCGGTCATCGCCACCGCGGCCCCGCTCATGGGCCTGCTCGGCACGGTCGTGGGCATGGTGAAGACCTTCGCGCTCATCACCGTGTTCGGCACGGGCAACGCGGGGAAGCTCTCCAGCGGCATCTCCGAGGTCCTCGTCGCCACCGAACTCGGCCTCGCCGTCGCCATCCCGACGCTCATCGTCCACGGTTTCCTCGCCCACCGCACGCAACGCAACCTGCTGCTGCTCGAGCGGCAGGCGCTGGAATTCTGCACCGCCGTGGAATCCGCGCGCGGCGTCCCCGGCCGCGCCCGGCCCGAACCGGCGTCCGTGCCATGAGACTCCTGACCGACCTGATTGACCGCGGCGGACCCGCCATCGTCGCGATCATCGTCCTGTCCGTGCTGCTCTATTCGCGCTGCGTCCGGCTGCTGCTCTCGCTCTGGTTCGCCCCGCGTCCGGCGGTGGCGCAGCCCCACGACGCGGCGATGCTCCAGGCCACGTTCCGCCACGAGCGCATCGCGCTGGGCGCGATGATCGCCGCGGCCCCGCTGCTCGGCCTGCTCGGTACGGTGAGCGGCATGGTCAAGACCTTCGAGAGCCTCGCCAGCAAGACCGGGGAGAAGTCGATGGAGGGCATGGCCCGCGGCATCTCCGAGGTGCTGGTCGCGACCGAGTCCGGCCTGCTCGTCGCCCTGCCCGCCCTCGTGCTGGTCTACATCGCCCACCGCGGCACGCAGCGGCGGGTGGAACAGCTCAACCGCCTCGCCGCCGGTCCCGGCGCCGCCCCGCCTGCCTTATCGCCCGCGACCAGCACCACGGGCGCTTCGAGCCGACGCACATCGACATGGTGCCGATGGTCGACTGCATCATGGTGCTCGTCATCTTCCTGATGATCAGCAGCGCCTTCGTGAGCGACCCCGGCGTGGAGGTGCAGAAGCCGGACGTCTCCGGCACCATCAGCGCGGAGCAGAACGCGCTGATCCTCGCGATCACGGCGGACAACCGCATCTACTTCGACGGACAGGAGATCCGGCCGGACCAGGTCACCGCGGTCCTGAAGCCCGCGGCTTTCGGCCGTTCCTCGATCCTCATCATCCGGGCCGACCGGGCCACCGACGTCGGCATCTTCGCCACCGTGTACACCGAGGCCAAGCGCGCCGGCGTGCAGCACGTCCAGTTCGCCACCGCGCGCAGCCAGTGATGCCGCCATGAGCTCGACCGCCAAACTCACCCCGGGCCTGTCGCCGTTCTGGCTGGAAAGCTTCAGCTGGCTGGCCGGCGGCGCGATCACGGCCGGGCTGCTCCTCGGGCTCGCGCGCTTCGACCACCCGGCCGAACCGCCGCCCGAGATCGAGGAGCTGCACCTGGTGTCGCTGCCCGCCGACGTGCCACCGACGCCCCCCAGCCCCGCCGAGCCGGTGGCCACGGCGGAGGAGGCGATGCCGCTGATCGGCATCGACGCCGGCGCGTCGGACAGCTCGGTCCACCTCCGGTCGCTCCCGGTCGACTTCGAGAATCTCCTGCCGCACACCGCCCTGCCGCCGAAGCAGCTCGACCTGCTCGGCCGCATCCGCACCGACCCGAAGCCGCGGGTCCCGGTCTCCGTGGAGGTCAACCGCATCTACCAGGAGAGCGAGGTCGACCAGGTGCCCCGCGCGGTGGTGCGCACCGTGCCGATCACGCCCAAGGACCTGTTCGGCCGATCCGATTCCCTCATGGTCGTGCTGCTGCTCACCATCGACCGCAACGGCCTCGTGGAAAACGTCCGGGTCTCCCAGACCTCCAAGCAGCCGCTCTTCGACGAGATCGTCGCGCGCACGGTGCGCGAGCAGTGGGAATTCTCCCCCGCCATCCGCCGCGGCAAACCCGTGCGCTGCCTCGCGGAACAGTCGTTCCGCGTGCGGCTGCCCGGCGGCTCGCCCTTCAACGTGGAATGAAACTCCCGCGCCTCCTCCTTGGCCTGTGCCTG
>CAYMSE010000212.1:0-8020 GCA_964392935.1 uncultured Oleiharenicola sp. | reverse complement strand
GCGGTCGCGTGCGAGCTGTGGGTGTGCACGACCCCGCCGATCTGGTGGAAGGCGAGGAACAACCGGCGGTGGGTGGGCGTGTCGGAGGAAGGGTTGAGTTGGCCCTCGACCTTCCGGCCCTCGAGGTCGACCAGCACCATGTCCGCCGGACTCAACGCCTCGTACGCCACGCCGCTGGGCTTGATGGCGAAGATGCCTTTCGCGCGGTCAATGGCGCTGTCGTTGCCGAAGGTGAGGTTGATCAGCCCCTGCCGGGGCAGGGCGACGTTGGCCTCGTAGGTCTCGCGTTTGAGTTCTTTCAGCATGGGAATGTTTGAAGTAGCGAGTAGCGGGCAATGAGGAGCGAGTAGAAAATTTCCCGGAGCCTGATGCTCGCTACCCGCTGCTCACTACTCGCTACCGGGGTTTGCCGACTCACGCCCGGAAACCGCTGTTCAGGTGGTAGTACACCTCGTTGTTGCGAAGGTCCTGCTTGAGCTGCGGCAGCGTGGTGCCGGCGTTGATGACGACGGTCTCGATGCCGGCGATGGTGGCGAAGTCCTCCAGCATCTCGGTGGTGACGCTGTAGCTGTAGCCCGTGTGGTGGGCGCCACCGGCGTAGATCCAGGCCGCGCAGGCGGTCTTGAAGTCCGGCTGGCATTCCCAGACGGCACGGGCGACCGGCAGCTTGGGCAGCTTCGGCGGCTTGACCGCCTTCACTTCGTTGACCACGAGGCGGAAGCGGTTGCCGAGGTCGATGAGGCAGGCGTTGAGGGCGTCGCCAGCCGGGGCGTCGAAGACGAAGCGCACCGGGTCCTCCTTGCCGCCGATGCCGAGCTCGTGGATTTGCACGCTGGGCTTGCCCGCGGCGATCGACGGGCAGATCTCGAGCATGTGCGCGCCGAGCACCTGGTGGCCCCGGGGCGACAGGTGGTAGGTGTAGTCCTCCATGAACGACGTGCCGCCGGGCAGGCCGGCGTTCATGACCTTCATGGCGCGGACGAGCGCGGCGGTCTTCCAGTCGCCCTCGCCGCCAAAGCCGTAGCCGGCGGCCATCAGGCGCTGCGTGGCCATGCCGGGCAGCTGGCGCAGGCCGTGGAGGTCCTCGAAGGTGTCGGTGAAACCCTTGTAGCCCCCTTCCTCGAGAAACGCGCCGATGCCGAGTTCGAGTCGGGCGCTGTAGCGGAGTTCCTCGTGGCGCCGCCCGCCGCGGCGGAGTTCCTTGGCGACAGCGTATTGCTCCTCGTAGTCGCGGCACAGCCGGTCAACGGCCCCGCGGTCGATGCCGACGTCGGAGATCTTCGCTACGAGGTCGCCGACGCCGTGCGTGTTGACGGCGAAGCCGAGCTTCATTTCGGCGGCGACCTTGTCGCCCTCGGTGACGGCGACGTTGCGCATGTTGTCGCCGAAGCGGACGAACCGCGCGCCCTGCCAGTCGTGCCACGCGCGGGCCGCGCGCTGCCACGCGGCGATGCGGTCGTGGACCTCGGGATCGGTCCAGTGGCCGACGACCACCTTTCGGCCGAGGCGCATGCGCGTGTGGATGAACCCCGCCTCGCGGTCGCCGTGGGCGGCCTGGTTCAGGTTCATGAAGTCCATGTCGATCTCGCCCCACGGCAGGTCGCGGTTGAACTGCGTGTGGAGGTGGAGGAAGGGCTTCCGGAGGACGTTGAGGCCGCGGATCCACATCTTCGACGGCGAGAACGTGTGCATCCAAAGCACGAGGCCGGCGCAGTTGGCGTCGTGGTTGGCCGCGAGCATGACGTTGGTGATCTCGTCGGGTGTCGTGAGGAGCGCCTTGAAGACGGTCTTGAGCGGCAGGCGCTTGGATGCGGCGAGCGCATCGGCGACCTGCCGCGCGTTGGCGGCGACCTGCCGCAGCGGGCCGGGGCCGTAGAGGTGCTGCGAGCCGCAGACGAACCAGATTTCGGGAGAGGCGAGGAGTTTCATGCGGGAGTTGAGCGTTGAGAGTTGAGGGAAGGGGCGGGGGGAGGATTGGGCTTGTAGGGCGGGCTTTAGGCCCGACGGGTGTCGGAGGTAAACCCCGACCTGCAGGAGAGAGGCCGGGTGAGGGGAACCCTGAGCCGAAGGCCTCGCGCGACCCGTCTCATTTTAGTTCGAGGACCACCAGAGATTTCGCGGGGAGCGCGACGGTGAGGGTGTCGCCGGCGAGCGTGGCGTCGTGGCAGGCGGCGGGGGCGACGGCGTTGGGCTGCTCGAAGGTGTTGTGCGCATCGACGGCCGGGGCGGTGAGGACGCGTCCGGACACGGATTTTGCGTTCGTCCCCGTGAGTTTCACGGTGACGGTGATGACCTCGTGCGGATCGGCGTTGGTGAAGGAGACGTGGATGCCGGCGCCGTTGCGCGAGGCGGAGGCGCTGACGGCGGGGATCTTCGCTTCGCCAAGGACGTAGTCCGGGGTGCTGAGCTGCATCGGGAGGGAGGTGGCGCCTTGGTGGACCTTCAGCATCTCGAAGGCGTGGTAGGTCGGCGTGAGGATCATCTTTTCCCGATCCGTCAGGATCATGGCCTGCAGCACGTTCACCATCTGCGCGATGTTGGCCATCGTGATGCGGTCCGCGTGCGCATGGAAGAGGTGGAGATTGATGCCCGCGAGGATGGCATCGCGCAGCGAGTTCTGCTGGTAGAGGAAGCCGCGATTGGTGCCGGGCTCGACGTCGGTCCAGATGCCCCATTCGTCGATGACCATGCCGACCTTCTTGCCCGGATCGTACTGGTCCATGATCGCGCCGTGCTTCGCGATCAGTTCCTGCATCTTGAGGGTGTTGACCAGCGTGCGGTGGTAGTCGGCCTCGCTGAAGCCCGTGGCCGGACCCTTGGGGCCGGTCCACTTGCCGTTCGGCAGGGTGTAGTAGTGGAAGGCGAGCCCGTTCATCTGCGACGCCGGCACGTGCTTCATCAGCACCTCGGTCCAGTTGTAGTTGTCGCCGTTGGCGCCGCAGGCGATCCGCTGGATGCGGTTCTCCGGCCCCGGCTGGTAGTTTTTCACGAAGGTGTTATAGCGCCGGTAATTGTCGGCGTAGAACTCGGGTGTCATGTTGCCGCCGCAACCCCAGCTCTCGTTGCCGATCGCGAGGTAGTGGACCTTCCACGGTTGGTCGCGCCCGTTGGCGCGGCGGAGGTTGGCCATGGGGGACTCGGCGGGGGAGGTCATGTACTCGACCCACTCCATCGCCTCCTGCACGGTGCCGCTGCCGACGTTGAGGCAGACGTAGGGTTCGATGCCGAGCAGCTCGCAGAGGTCGAGGAATTCGTGCGTGCCGAAATGGTTGTTCTCCACGACGCCGCCCCAGTGGGAGTTGAACATCGACGGGCGCTTTTCGCGCGGGCCGATGCCGTCGCGCCAGTGGTACTCGTCGGCGAAGCAACCGCCCGGCCAGCGGAGCTGCGGCACCTCGAGCTGCTTGAGGGCGGCGAGGACGTCGTTGCGGTAGCCGCGCGTGTTGGGGATGGGCGAGTCGGGCCCGACCCAGATGCCCTCGTAGATGCAGCGTCCCAGGTGCTCGGCGAACTGGCCGTGGATGGCCTTGTTGATGACGGGGCCGGGCTTGGTGGTGTCGATGGCGAGCGTCGCGGTTTCGGCGGCGAGGGCGGTCGCGGAAGCGGCCAGCGCGACGAGGCCGGCGGTCAGGAGACGGAGAGGAGCGGTGGTTTTCATGAGTGGACGGAGGCTTTGAGGTCGAGGAGGTCTTTCATCACGCGGGACAGGTCGGCGGACTTGTTCAGGCCGCCGAACGAATCGTGGGCCTGGCGGTAGAGGGCGTAGAGCCGGTCGTAGGTCTGGCGCGCCGCCGGCTTGGGCCGGTAGGCTTTCTTCTTCAGCGAGGTCATGCGCTGCTGCGCGGTCGGAAAGTCCGGGTGCGCCCCCGCCAGCACGGCGGCCGACACCGCCGAGCCGAGCGCGCAGGCCTGGCTCGAGCCGGAGACCAGCATCGTGCACCCGGTGACGTCGGCGTAGATCTGCATCAGCAGCGGGTTCTTTTCGGCGATGCCACCGGCGCAGACGACGCGGTCGATCGGCACCCCGTATTCCCGGATGCGTTCGATGATGGCGCGCGCACCGAAGGCGGTTGCCTCGATGAGCGCCCGGTAGATTTCGGCGCGGGTGGTGTAGAGCGTCTGGCCGAGCAGCAGGCCGGTGAGGCGCTGGTCGACCAGGATGGTGCGGTTGCCGTTGTTCCAGTCGAGCGCGAGCAGGCCGCTCTGGCCGGGCTTGAGCTTCGCGGCCTCCGCCGAGAGCTTCGGGTGGAGCTTCGCGTCCCCGAGCACGGCCTCGACAAACCACTTGAAGATGTCGCCCACCGCACTCTGGCCGGCTTCGATGCCGTAGAAGCCGGGGAGGATGGCGCCCTTGACGATGCCGCAAATCCCGGGGATGTCCGGCACGGACTTGGCGGCGGACACGACGCCGCAGTCGCAGGTCGAGGTGCCGATGACCTTGACGAGGGTGCCCTCGGCGACGCCGCAGCCGATGGCGCCGTAATGGACGTCGAATTCGCCGATGGCGATCGGGAGGCCGGCGGGCAGGCCGAGCTTGGCAGCCCACTCGGGGCAGAGGCGGCCGGCCGCGACGCTGGCGTCGTGGGCCTGCGCGTACAGGCGGTCGCGCAGGTCGGCCAGCTTCGGGTCGAGCAGGGCGAGGAATTCCTTGTCCGGCAGGCCGCCCCAATCCTCGGCGTAGAGCGCCTTGTGGCCGGCCGCGCAGATGCCGCGCTGGACGGCGCGCGGATCGGTGACGCCGGCGAGCACGGCCGGGATCCAGTCGCAGAGCTCGACCCAGGAATAGGCGGCCGCGAACACCTTGGGGTCGACGTTGAGGCAGTGCCAGAGCTTGGCCCAGAACCATTCCGAGGAGTAGGTGTTGCCGCACTTGGCGATGTACTGCGGCCGGTGTTGCGCGGCGAGCGCGGTGATCCGGGCCGCCTCGCGCCAGCTGGTGTGGTCCTTCCACAGCCAGCATTGGGCGTTGAGATTCCTTGCCCAGCGGCGCTCGGCGGCGAGGGCGCGGTTCTGCGCGTCGACGGGGATCGGGCTGGAGCCGGTCGTGTCGACGCCCAGGCCGATGACCTTGGCGGCCTCGAAGCCCGGCTGGCGGCGGGCGCGGGCGAGCGCGCCCTTCACGGATTTTTCCAGGCCGATGAGATAGTCGCCGGGGTGCTGGCGGGCGACGTGGTGGTCGCGCGGGTCGAGCAGCACGCCCTGCGTGCCGCTGGGGTAGTTGACGACGCACGAGCCGAACTCGCGTCCGTCCTTGCAGCGGACGACGAGGGCGCGGACCGAGTTGGTGCCGTAATCGATGCCGAGGGTGAACATGGCGGGAGGAATTGCGGGTGGGGGGAAAGGGTTTCAGCGGCGCGCGAGGCGGCCGAGCAGGAATCGCTGGAGCAGGATGAAGCCGAGGAGCAGGGCGCCGACGACGATGCGGATCCAGGCGGAGTTGAGTCGTCCGTCGAAGGTCAGCGCAGATTGGATCACGCCGAAGATGAGCAGCCCGAGCAAGGTGCCGAGCATGTGGCCGCGTCCGCCGGTGAGGAGGGTGCCGCCGATCACCACGACGGCGATGGCGTCCAACTCCAACCCGAGGCCCAGGCTCGGATTGCCGGAGCTGGTGTAGACCGTGGCCGCGAGGCCGGCCAGCACCGCGCAGGTGCTGTTGAGGGTGTAGACGCCGATCTTGGTTGCGCCGAGCGGGAGGCCCATGAGGAGGGCGGAGGATTCGCTGCCACCGATGGCGAGGAGATTGCGGCCGAAGCGCGTGTAGTGGGCCAGCACGCCGCCCGCGGCCAGCGTGGCGAGAAGCGCGAGGGCGGTGGCGGTGAGCACGAGGCCGGGCACCGGGGCCACCTCGAAGCCGGCGAGGCGCACGAACAGCGGGTGGTCGATGGCGGTGGATTCGGTGGAAATCCAATAGCCCAGGCCGCGCATCAGGAACATGCCGGCAAGCGTGATCAGGAACGGCGGCTGGCGGAACCAGTGGATCAGGGCGCCCATGCCCGCGCCGAGGACGGCCCCGACGCCGAGCGCGGCGCCCGCGGCCGCCGCCGGGTGCCAGCCGCGCGCCACGAGGGTGGCGGTGAGGATGGAAGTGAAGCCAACGACGGCGCCGACCGACAGGTCGATGCCGCCGCTGAAGATGACGAGGGTGAGTCCGACCGCGGTGATGCCGAGGGCGGCGTTGTCGGTGAGCAGGTTCGTCAGCACCCCGGGGGAGAAGAACCCGCCGTAGAGGCAGCCCGCGGTCACGTAGAGCGCGGCGAGCACGGCGGCGGTCGTGAGCAGGGGCAGGCGGCGCTGGACGGCGGGGCTCATGCGGGATTGTCCGGGTGGAGCGGCGTGACCTCCCGCCGCATTTCGCGAAAGCGCGCCGGGAACAGCGCGCGCCACCAGCCGCGCGTACGGTCGGACTGGAGCACGCACACGAGCAGTATCAGGCAGGCCTTGGGCACGGTGGCGACCGCGGGGGAGATGCCGACGTTGTACATCGTGATCGTGAGCGTCTGGAGCAGCAGCGCGCCCACGAAGGAGCCGAGCAGCAGGAAGCGGCCGCCGCTCAGGGCGGTGCCGCCGACGACCACGGCGAAGATGGCGTCCAACTCGAGGTTCTCGCCGGCGCGGTAGGGATCGGCGGCGCGGATGTTGGACGTGGCGAGGACGCCCGCGATGCCGGCGCAGAGTCCGCAGAAGACATAGACGAGCAGCTTCACGCGCTCGGTCGCGATGCCGGCGAAACGGCTGGCCACGGGATTGTCGCCCACGGCCTCGATGAAGAGCCGGCCGGCCGTGCGTTTCAGGGCCCGCCAGGTCAGGAGGTAGAGTCCGGTGGCGACGAGGATGGCGAAGGGCAGGCCGCCGAGGAAGCCGTTGCTGAGGAATGCGAAGCCGGCGTGCTTGACGATCAGCACCTCGCCGCCGGTCACCAGCTGGGCGAGTCCGCGGCCCGCGACCATCAGGATCAACGTGGCGACGATGGGCTGCACGCCGGCGCGCGCCACCAGCACGCCGTTGATGCCGCCGGCCAACGCGCCCGCCCCCGCGGCGGTCGCCACGATCAGCGGCAGCGAGGCCACGCCCCGGGAAATCAGCAGCGCGGAGACGGCGCCGGCGATCGCCAGGACAGAACCGACGGACAGGTCGATGCCGCCCGTGGCGATGACGAGGGTCATGCCGAGGGCGACAATGAGGATGCGCGAGCCCTGGTTCAGGATATCGACCGGCACGCCGAAGAAGTGGCCGTCGAACCACGTGACCTTCAGGAAGGCGGGATCGCGCAGGAGGTTGACGACGACCAGCAACACGAGCCCGGCGACGGGCCAGACCACCGGGGAGCGGGCAAGGTCGCGGAAGGGTTTCACGGCGTCGAGTCCTCCCGAGTGTTCACTGCCGTCATCCTGAGCGCAGCGAAGGATCCACGCGAACGGACGTGGCGGCGAATGCGTGGGCCCTTCGCTGCGCTCAGGGTGACGGCAGAGGGAGTGTTGGCCCGGTCACTCATGGCGGATGTGTCCCCCGGCCATCGCCCGCATCAGGTTTGGCGTGGTGATGTCGGCGCCGCTGAACTCGGCGGCCTTGCGGCGCTCGCGCAGGACCACCACGCGGCTGCAGTTGCGCACGACCTCCTCGATTTCCGAGGAGATGAAGATCACCGCGACGCCCTCGCGGCGCAGCTGGGCGACGATCTGCTCGATCTCCGCCTTCGCGCCGATGTCGATGCCGCGGGTGGGTTCGTCGAGGATGATGAGCTCGGGTTGCGTCGCCAGCCAGCGGGCAAGCAGGACCTTTTGCTGATTGCCGCCCGACAGATTGCGGATGGGCACTTCGCTGTCGGCGGTCTTGATGCGGAGGGCGGCGAGGTAGTGGGCGCAGAGGCGCGCCTGTTCCGCCGGGGCGAGGGCGGACCAGCCGCCGCGCTTCGCCTGCAGGGCGACCAGCAGGTTCTCGCGCACGGACAGGTGGGGCAGGATGCCCTCGGATTTCCGGTTCTCGGAGCAGAACGCCAGGCCCAGGGCGACGGCGTCGCGCG
>CAYMSE010000211.1:0-5220 GCA_964392935.1 uncultured Oleiharenicola sp. | reverse complement strand
AAACCCATCTTCGCGAGCTGGCAGTAGAAGCGCGCGGCCTCCACCACCGCGGCCTTGATCGTGATGATGTTCGGCACCTGCGAGCCGATGTGGACGTGCACGAGACGCAGCGACTGCGTCATCTTCGCGGCGCGCAGCTTCTCGACCGCGAAGAGGATTTCCGCGGTGTTGAGGCCGAACTTGGCGTTGTCGCCGGTGGACGACGACCACTTGCCCTCGCCGCGGGTCTGGAGCTTCACGCGGAAGCCGATCATGGGCTTCACGCCGGTCTCCTTCGCGATCTCGATGATGCTGTCGACCTCGGAGAGCTGCTCGATGACGATGATGACCTTCTTGCCCAGCTTGCGGCCGAGCAGCGCGAGCCGCATGTAGTCCTTGTCCTTGTAACCGTTGCAGATGATGAGGCGCTGGCCGCCCTCGTGCATGGCGAGCGCGATCATCAGCTCGGGTTTCGAGCCGGCCTCGAGACCGTAGTTGAAGTCCTTGCCGGCCGAGATGACTTCGTCGACGACCTCGCGCAGCTGGTTGACCTTGATGGGGAAGACGCCGCGGTAGTCGCCCTTGTAGCCCTCGTCCTTCAGCGCCTTCTGGAAAACCTGGTTCAGCTGCGTCACCCGGTGCCGCAGCGTGTCCTGCATGCGGATGACCAGCGGCGCCTTGAGGCCCATGCTGTGGGCCTCCTCGACCACGTCCATGAGCCGGATGGTTTTGCCGTCGGACAGGGGCTGCACCTGGACGAAACCGCCCGAATCCACCGAGAAGTGATTGGCGCCCCAACGCTTGAAACCGTAGAACTCCTCAGACTGGGCGGCGGACCAATTCGATGCGGATTTCGTCTTCAATTTTACAGGCGCGGGGTGGGTCGGAAGTAGGCTTGCTATTTAAAAACAGGGTCTGCTTAGTCGCCCTTTTCAATTTTTCAAAACACCTACAGACGCAATGACTAAAATCTCCGTGTTCCTCGCCCAGGCTGCCGCCGCTCCCGCCGCGGGCGGCCCGGCGGACCTTCTGAAAGGCATGCTGCCAATCATCCTGATGTTTGGCGCGATGTATTTCCTGCTGATCGCCCCGCAGCGCAAGAAGCAGAAGGAGCACGAGAAGATGCTGGCGAACCTGAAGACCGGCGACGAGGTCGTCACCTCGGGCGGCATCTACGGCGTGATCACGAGCGTGAAGGATGACCGTTTCGTCGTCCGCATCGGTGACAACAACGCCAAGGTCGAGGTCGGCAAAGGTTTCATCAGCGCGCTGGTGAAGAAGTCCGACGCCGCCTGAGCCGGCGTGCGCCCGCGGCACGCGGGCCGGGCCGTCGCGGTGCACCCCTTTAACAACCAATACCCATGCTTCGTCAAAACCTCTGGAAAGTAATCCTATCCGGAATTGTCTTGCTCTGGGCCGCCGTCGGCCTGATCCCGCTGAAGGACCAACCCTTCGGCGACTACGTCAAGTCGGAGGCCTCCGCGAAAAGCGCGCAGTTCGCCACCCTGATGGCGAAGGTCTCCGACCGCGTGAAGTCCGGCCAGGCCCCCTCCGTCTTCGTCGCCCTCAAGCAGGTCGCCCGCGAGGACAAGCTGGATCTCTCGGAGTTCTTCCCGCAGATCCGCCTCGAGGACAAACTGAAGAACAAGGAGAAGCGGAACGCCATCCTCCTCGACGAGCTGCTCCGCCGCTCCAAGGGCAAGATGCAGCTCGGCCTCGACCTCAAGGGCGGCGTCGCCTTCACGCTCGAGGTGGATCCCGCCGCCGCCACCGCCGGCAGCGAGCAGTCCCGCGAGGAAAAGCTCAAGAAGGCCATCGAGATCATCGAGGGCCGCATCAACAGCCTCGGTGTCACCGAGTCGGTCGTCCGCCCCGTCGGCACGACCCGCATCGAGGTCCAGATCCCCGGCGCCTCCACCAAGGAGAACCCCGAGATCCAGCAGGTCGTGCAGAAACCGGCCCGCCTCGACTTCAAGATGGTCCACCCGTACGCCACGCCGCCGATGGAGGCGCCCCCGGGCTACGACGCGATGACCCTCGAGGGCGAGACGCGCAACGGCGAGGACTACGCCGAGGAACTCTACGTGAAGCACATCCCGGAGATGACGGGCGAGGCCGTGTCGGACTCGTATCCGGTCATGGACGACTTTGGCCGCTTCAAGATCATCATGCGGTTCACCAAGGAGGGCAGCAAGCGCTTCGCCGAGGTGACCAAGGCCATCGCCGAGGAAGGCCAGCGCACCGGCCGCCGCGGCCGCCTTGCCATCGTCCTCGACGGCAAGCTCTACTCCGCCCCCGGCGTCGAGAAGGAGATCAACAGCGACTCCGCCGAGATCTCCGGCTCGTTCTCCCAGCGCGAGGCGATGGACCTCGCCAGCGTGCTCAACAATCCCCTCGACCTGCCGCTCAACATCAAGGAGCAGTACGAGATTGGCGCCCAGCTGGCCGACGACGCCGTGTCCAGCGGCGTGAAGGCCTCGATCATCGGCACCGCCGCCGTCTGCGCCTTCATGATCACCTTCTACGCCACCGGCGGCGTCGTGGCGGTCCTCTCGCTGGCGGTGAACATCCTGATCATCCTCGGCGTGATGGCCAGCATCCACGCGACGATGACGCTCCCCGGCCTCGCCGGCATCGTGCTCACCATCGGCATGGCGGTGGATGCGAACATCCTGATCTTCGAGCGCATGCGCGAGGAGCTGGCCGAGGGCAAGAACCTCGTCAGCTCGAACCGCGGCGGCTTCCTCAAGGCGCTCACGACCATCATCGACGCGCACATCGTGCAGCTGCTGATCTGCGGCATCATGATCTGGCTCGGCACCGGCCCGATCAAGGGCTTCGGCGTCACCCTCCTCATCGGCGTGTGCTCCACGCTGTTCTCCGTCCTCATCACCGGCCACCTCCTCATGGAGCTGCTGGTCGAGTCCGGCACGCTGAAGACGATGAAGATGCGCCGCATGCTGAAGGACCTGAACGTCGACTTCGTGAAGTACGGCAAGCCCGCCGCCATCGGCTCGGTGGCGCTGGTCGTCATCAGCATCGGCTACGTGTTCTACCAGGGCGACCGCATCTACGGCATCGACTTCGCGGGCGGCGACCAGTTCACCGCCACCTTCACGCAGAAGATCGACGCCGCCCGGATCCGCGACCTCGCCAAGACCACCGGGGTGGGCGAGATCAGCCCGACCTACGTGAGCGACCTCAGCACGGGCAAGGAGCAGCTCAAGGTCGAGACGGCCTACGGCAAGTCCACGGCCCTCTTCGAGTCGCTCCAAAAGGCCTTCCCGAACGCGGGCCTGACCAAGGTCGGCGAGAGCAAGATCGGCGCGACCATCGGCTCCGAGATCAAGTGGAACGCCCTCAAGGCCATCGGCGCCTCGATGTGCGTCATCCTCATCTACATCGCCTTCCGCTTCGAGTTCGGCTTCGGCATCGGCGCCATGGCGTCGACGCTGCACGACATCCTGATGAACATCGGCATCTTCGTGCTCTTCGGCCACCAGTTCTCCGCGCCCATGGTCGCGGCCATCCTGTGCGTCGCCGGCTACTCCATCAACGAGACGGTCGTCGTCTTCGACCGCATCCGCGAGGAGTTGAAGCTCAACCCGACCGGCGCGCTGCGCGACGTGATCAACAACGCCATCCGCAAGGTTTTCGCCCGCACGATCATGACGGCGACGACAACCTTCCTCGCGGCCCTGGCCCTGTTCCTCTTCGGCGGCGGCGTGCTCCGCGACATCTCCTTCTGCTTCCTCGTCGGCATCGTGACGTCGACCTTCTCCGCCATCTTCGTCGCCGCCCAGGTGTTCTATTGGTGGCACAAGGGCGACCGGAAACACGTCGAGGCCCACCAGGACATCGCGCCCAAGTACGAATGGGCCGGCTCTTCCCGCGCATCAGAATAATCGGGCGACCCTTCGCCACCGATGCGCTGGAATTACACGCCGGTCCCCGCCGCAAGCGTGGGGGCCCTCGCGCGCAACCTGGGCACGACCCCGGTCGTCGCCGAGCTGCTCCTGCGCGCCGGCGTCGATGACGCCGCGGCCGCGCGCTTCCTCCAGCCCTCGCTCGCGGCGCTGGCGGACCCGTTCCTCCTCGTGAACCTCGAGCGGGCGGTCGACCGCCTGCTGCAGGCCATCCGCGGCGGCGAGCGCGTCGTGATCCTCGGCGACTACGACGTCGACGGCGTCTGCAGCACCACGATCCTCGTCCACCTGCTGCGCCGCCTGGGCCTCAAGCCGGACTACATCGTGCCGCGCCGGGCCGACGAGGGCTACGGGCTCACGGCGACCTCCATCGAGCGCGCGCTCGAGAAGGGGCACCCCCGGCTGTTCATCGCGCTGGATTGCGGCACCAACTCGAGTGACGAGGTCGCGCTGCTGCGCTCGCACGGCGTCGACGTGATCATCGTTGACCATCACCGCTCGACCGAGCCGCCGGCCTCGGAGGCGATCCTGATCAACCCGCACGTGCACCCGACGGCGGGGGACGACGCCTGGCGGTTCCTCTGCACCGTCGGCCTCGTGTTCAAGCTCGCCCACGGCCTGCTGAAGAAACTCCGCGCCGACAACCACGGCGTGGCGCTGGCGATCGTGCTCAAGGAATACCTCGACCTCGTGGCCATGGGCACGATCGCCGACCTCGTGCCGCTGCACGGTGAGAACCGCATCTTTGCCCGCCACGGCCTCCGCATGCTGGCCGACACCCGCCGCCCCGGCCTGCAGGCGCTCATGCGCGTGTCCGGCCTCAAGCCCGAGCAGGGGCTGATGCCGACGGACATCTCCTTTCGCCTCGGGCCGCGGATCAATGCCAGCGGACGGCTCGCGGACGCGGCGCTGTCCGTCGACCTGCTCCTGAGCGACGACGCCGGTTTCTGCGAACAGGCCGCCCGGAACCTCGACGACCTGAACCGCGAGCGGCAGGACATCGAGCGCCAGATCACGGAGCGCGCCGAGAAGTACGTCGAGTCGCACTACCGCGAGTCGCGCGGCCTCGTGCTGTTTGACGAGGGCTGGCACCCGGGGGTCGTCGGCATCGTCGCCGGCCGCATTTCGCGCAAGTACAACCGCCCGGCGATCGTGCTGGGCAACGAGGGCGAGCTGGCGAAGGGCTCGGGCCGCGGCATCGTCGGCTTCAACCTCGTCGAGATCCTCGGCGCCTGCGCCGGCTGCCTCGACAGCTGGGGCGGGCACCCGATGGCGGTGGGCGTGGCGCTGAACAAGTCGCGCCTCGACGAGTTCC
>CAYMSE010000210.1:0-10152 GCA_964392935.1 uncultured Oleiharenicola sp. | reverse complement strand
TATTACGAACATCAGCCGCGGGGCCGCTGGACCAGGGGGAGCGGAAAACGACGCGGGGGCGGCGCGCCCGGCGGGGGCGAGGTGGTGCGCGACGGGGGCGACGGGGGAACGGGGCGGCGGGCCGGCGGGGCGGCGGGGCGGCGGGGCGGCGGAAGTCGGTCTGCGGGGAGCACGCCGGGGGTCAACCCAGCCGGGCGCAGACCGCGTGGCGCGGGCAGGTCACGACGTGGTCGTTCACCATCCCGGTGGCCTGCATGTAGGCGTAGCAGATCGTGGAGCCGACGAACTTGAAGCCGCGCTGCTTGAGGTCGCGGCTCATGGCGTCGGACTCGGGCGTGCGGGCGGGGATGCGGTCGTGGCTGCGCAGGTCGGTCTGGATCGGCGCGCCGCCGACGAACTGCCAGATGTAACGGTCGAAGGAGCCGTATTCCTCCCGGACGGCGAGGAACGCGCGGGCATTGGAGACCGAGGCCGCGACCTTCAGGCGGTTGCGGATGATGCCGGGGTCGGCGAGCAACCGGGCCTGTTTCCGCTCGTCGAAGCGCGCCACGGTGGCGGCGTCGAAGTTCTGGTACGCCTCGCGGTAACCCTCGCGCCGGCTGAGGATCGTCGCCCAGCTCAGGCCGGCCTGCGCGCCCTCGAGGATGAGCATCTCGAAGAGGTGGCGGTCGTCGTGCGAGGGCACGCCCCACTCGGTGTCGTGGTAGTCGTGTTGCAGCTCGGCTTCGGCCCAGGGGCAGCGGGTCTGTTTCATGGCGGCAAACCCTACCATGACCGACTGACAACCCCCTGTCAGCAGGCTTGCGGCGCGGACAATCCCTCGCCTAGCCTCCGCCCCCTATGGGACGTCAATGGCTGCACGCGAAACGCGCGATCGTTAACCTCAAGAAGGGGCAGGTGGTGGGCAAGCTGGTGAAGGAAATCACCGTGGCCGCCAAGCTCGGGGGCGGCGATCCGGCGGGCAACGCCCGGCTGTTCGCCGCCGTGGAAAAGGCCAAGAAGGCCAGCGTCACCCGCGACGTCATCGAACGCGCCATCGCCAAGGGCGCCGGCACCGGCGGCGACAAGACCTCCCTCGACCACGTGGTCTACGAGGGCTACGCGCCGCACAAGGTGCCGGTCATCGTCGAGGTTTACACCGACAACCAGCAGCGCACCGCGCCGGAGATCCGCGTGCTCTTTCGCGCCGGCGTGCTGGGCGCCGCGGGCAGCAACAAGTTCCTCTTCGACCACGTCGGCCTCGTGGAGGCGCACACCGCCGACGCCGGCGCCGACGTCGAGGCCGCCGCGATCGAGGCGGGCGCCAACGATTTCTCGCCGCTGACGCACGCGGAGAACGACGACATTCCCGAGGGCGCCACGGGGGCGCGTTTCGTGACCGACCGCGCCGGCGTGCACACCGTCTCGAAATGGCTGAAGGAGCACGGCTGGCAGGTCGTGACCGCCGAGCTGGGCTATCTGCCGAAGCAGTTTCCCGACCTCACCGACGCCGCGCGCGCCGAGGTCGGCGAATTCCTCCACGCGCTCTCCGAGCACGACGACGTGCAGCGCGTGTGGGCGGCGGTGAAGTGAGGCTCCCGCCCGGAGCGGTTATTGGTTAGTGGTTGTTGGTTGTTGGGGGAGCGACCGCCGGCCAGTGCTCGGGAGAAATCCGACAGCCCCGGCCACCGATAACCAATGACCGGAAACGCCCCTCACCTCCCCGTCAGCGCGGCCAGTTCCTTCAGGTAGTTCGTCGTGCCGCCGAAGAGTTTTTCCAGCGCGTCGGCGCGGCAGCGCCAGCGCCAGTTGCCGGACGGGAGCCCGGGCGTGTTGAAGCGCGCCTCCGAGCCGAGGGCGAGGATGTCCTGCAGCGGCACCACCGCGAGGCGCGCGGGGCTGGCGTAGGCGGTGCGGATGAAATCCCAGGCGATGTCCGCCCCCGACACGCGCAGGTAGCGGCGCACGTGGTCGCGCTCGTGCTCGGGCGCCTGCCGGTACCAGCCGGTCGTCGTGTCGTTGTCGTGGGTGCCGGGGTAGATGACCGCGTTGCGTGGTGCGTTGTGCGGGAGGTAGAGGTTCTTCGCGTCACCGCCCCAGGCGAAATGCAGGACCAGCATCCCGGGCAGGCCGGTGGCCTCGCGGAGTGCCGCGACGGCGTCGGTCAGCACGCCGAGGTCCTCGGCGATGATGCGCGCATCGGGCAGCGCCTTCTGGAACGCGCGGAACAGGTCCAGGCCCGGTCCCGGCGTCCACGCGCCGTCGCGCGCGGTCTGGGCCGGCCACGGGATCCGCCAGTACGACTCGAAGCCGCGGAAGTGATCGATGCGCACCACGTCGCAGAGATCGAACGAGGCCCGCAGGCGGGCGCACCACCAGGCGTAGCCGTCGGCGCGGTGGGCCGCCCAGTCGTAGAGCGGGTTGCCCCAGAGCTGGCCGTCCGCGGCAAAATAGTCGGGCGGCACGCCGGCGACCGCGATGGGCTGGAGGGTCTTGGGGTTCAGCTCGAACAGTTCCGGGTGCGCCCACGCGTCGGCGGAATCGCCCGAGACGAAGATCGGCAGGTCGCCGATGATCTGGACGCCGCGCTGCTTGGCGGCGGCGCGCAGTTGGGCCCACTGGCCGAAGAAAAGGTATTGGCCGAAGCGGTACGCGTCGGCCGCGGTCGCGAGCTGCTCGCGCAGGCCGGACTTCATCGCGCGCCGGTGGTCGCGGGCCTCGGCGGGCCATTCCCACCAGGCACGGCCGCCGAAATGGTCCTTGGCCGCACGGAAGAAGGCATAGTCGTCGAGCCAGTGCGCCTCGCGACGGCAAAAGTCGGCGTAACGACCGTACGGCAGCTCGGGCTGCTTCTGGCGGAAGAGCGTGGCCGCGATCTCGAGCAGGCGGGGTTTCAGGCGCGCGAGGGCGTCGAAATCCACGGCGTCGGCGGACAGCGGCGCGAGCGCCATGAGTTCGCTGGCCGGGAGCAGGCCGTAGCGCACGAGCGGGACGAGGTCGACGAGGTTGGGATTGCCGGCGAAGGCGGAGTAGCACTGGTACGGCGAGTCGCCGAAGCCGGTCGGCCCGAGCGGGCACACCTGCCAGTACTTCAGCCCCGCCGCCTGGAGGAAATCGAGGAAACGGACCGCGTGCTGGTCGAGCACGCCGCAGCCCTGCGCGCCCGGCAGGGCGGTCGGGTGCAGCAGCACGCCGGCCCCGCGCTCCTGCAGCCAGTGGAACAGCGGCGCGGGGCGCGCGGGAAGGACGGAAGACTTGGAGGCACGCGGTGCAGGCACCCGTCCAGCACAACGCGGGGGCCCCGGAAGAACGAGACAGAATTTGTTGGGTGCGCGAATCCCGCCCGGGGCGCTTCCGTGCACGAGGGTCCGGCCGCGGCGCGGGCGAACGAGGGCCCGGCGCCTGCAGCTTTGACGGCGGCCGGTTTCGGCGGCAGGTTCGCCGCATGACATCGAGACTGATGCTGGGGCTCGCGCTCGTCGCGGGCGCAACCGCGGCGGTCGCCGCGCCGGAACGGGATCCGCAGATCGAGCGCATCGTGGCCGGAATTTCCCCCGCCAACATCGAGGCCAGCATCCGGAAGCTGGCGGCCTTCAAGACCCGGCACACGCTGTCGGACACGGCCAGTCCCGACACCGGCATCGGCGCGGCGCGCAACTGGATCAAGGCGGAGATGGAGCGCTACAGCCGCGAATCCGGCGGGCGCCTCGTCGTGGAATTCGACGCGTTTCACCAGCCGCCGGCGCTGCCGCGGCTCCCGCAGGGGGCCGACATCGTCAACGTCGTCGCGACGCTCCCCGGCCGCCAGGCGGAGGCGCAGGGGCGCGTGTACGTCATCAGCGGCCACTACGACTCGCGTTCGCTCGGGATCATGGACACCGACCCGTTCGCGCCGGGCGCGAACGACGACGCCTCCGGCACCGCGGCCGTGATGGAGCTCGCGCGGGTCATGTCCCACTACGAATTCGACGCCACGCTCGTGTTCATGGCCGTCGCGGCGGAGGAGCAGGGCCTGTACGGCGCGGCGCATTGGGCGAGGACCGCGAAGGAGAAGGGCGTCAACGTCGCGGCGATGTTCATCAACGACATCGTCGGCAACACGCTCCGCGAGGACGGCACGCGCGACCGCTCGCACGTGCGGGTCTTCGCCGAGGGCGTCCCGCCGCTGGCGACGCTGCCCCCCGAGGTGCTCACGCAGCTGCGCACCGGTGGCGAGAACGACTTCCCGCCGCGGCAGCTGGCGCGGCTCATCGCCGCGACGGGGGCCCGCTATGTGCCCCAGCTCCCGGTGAAGATCATCTACCGCCGCGACCGCTACCTGCGCGGCGGCGACCACTCGCCGTTCCTCGATGCGGGGTTCCCGGCGGTGCGCTTCACGGAGCCACGCGAGGCCTTCACGCGCCAGCACGAGAACGTGCGGGTGGAGCACGGCGTGCAGTACGGCGACCTGCCGGACTTCGTCGATTTCGCGTACGTTGCCGACGTGGCGCGGGTGGACGCCGCCGCGCTGGCCGAGCTGGCGAGCGCGCCGGCGGGTCCGCAGGAGGTCGAGGTCGAGACGGTGAAGCTCGAGAACGACACGACGATCCGCTGGCGGGCCAACCGCGAGCCGGACCTGGCGGGTTACCGCATCGTGTGGCGCGACACCACCGCGCCGCAATGGGAGCACGCCGTGGACGTGCCGAAGGAGACCACGCGCTACTCCGTCGCCGGCGTTTCCAAGGACAACGTGATTTTCGGCGTGATGGCGGTCGACACCGCGGGCCACGCCAGTCCGGCGATCTATCCCAAGCCGCGGCTGGCGCCCTGAGCCGGGCCGCCGGGTTCGACCGCGGCGACAGCAGGCTTGCCCCGCAGGCGGCCTACGCCTTCACGCCCCGCTTGCGGTGCAGCAGGCGGTGGAGCGCCTCGAGCAGCGCGATCGGCCGGAACGGTTTCAGGAGGAAGGGATTCTCGGAGCCGACCGGGCGCTTGTGGAAGGGGTCCCCGCTGTCGAGCCCGCTCATGAACAGGATCGGCACGTGGGCACGGATGCTGCGCAGGTGATCCGCGAGGAAGCCGCCGCTGAGGTTCGGCATGTGCATGTCGGTGACGACGGCGGCGACCTGCGCGGCGTGCTCCTTGAAGATCGCGACGGCCTGCTCGCCGTCGGCGGCGAGGACCGTGCGGTAGCCGTGATCGGTCAGCACGGTTTCCAGCAGGTGCCGGACGCTTTCCTGGTCGTCGGCGATGAGGATCAGTTCGCCCGCGGCGCGTGGCGGCAGGGAATAGGCGCTGGCAGGGGCGGGGGAGGCGGACGCGGACGAGACAGAGGAGGCTTCCGGCGTCAGCATGACGGGTAGGTGCTGGACCCTAGCTGGAGGGTGCATCCGCGGCGCGGATGGGGACACGGACCGGGCTCCGTCACTGGCAGGACGGGTGCGGCGGGGGCCAACGAAAGACAGAGGGAGATGCGAGAGGAGGGAGGGACCGGCATGTGACCAGACGAACCTCCCAACGGAGGCCCGTTGGGGTCGGAAGGTGAGCCCGCTGCTTGCTGCGAGGCAACTGCAAATACGGCGGCCGGCCCTCTAGTAGAGAGCCGGCCGCGTGAAAGTAGGTCCGGTGGGCCTTATTTCGATTCGCGGAGCGTGATCGTGCCGTTCATGGACGTCAGCTTGATGTCCACGCCGCCGCCGTTGAGGGTGCCGACGATGGACTTCCCGCCGAAGTTCGGGAGCGACGGGACCGGGGGCACGGGCGGCACGGGAGCGACGGCGGGCACCGGCGCCACGTGCGCGTCGACCTTCACGTCAACGTTTGCGACTGGCGTGGGGGTCGGGGCCTCGTTGCCGTCGCCGCGGACCGCGGCGCGGATGGCTTCGCGCGCTGCGTCACGTTCGGCGCGGGCGCGTTCCCGGTCGGCGCGGGCCATTTCGCGGGCCATTTCCCGGTCGGCGGCGGCCAGGTGGGAATCGGCGGAGCCGCCCGGGGTCTTCTCGGACTTGGTCTGGAGCGCGCCCTCGGGGAAATTGGTGCGGATGGACCCGTTGTGGGTGCGCATGCGCAGGTTGGCCTTGGTGTTGCCGGGGAGGCTGAGGTCGATCTCGCCGTTCATCGACGAGAGGGACACCGGCTTCGCGGGCGCCTGGCGGAACGAGGCGTGGATCTCGCCGTTCATGGTGTTCACCACGGCGGAGCTGCTGACGTCGCGGAGGGTCACCTCGCCGTTCATGCTGTTGATGTCGATGTCGCCCTCGACGCCCTCGACCTCGATGTCGCCGCCCATTTCGGTGCGGAGGATGAGGTTGGTGTTGCGGGGCACCTTGATGGTGAACTCCGCGCCCTGGGGCACCCAGGCGTTGTCGCCGGCGACGGAGATGACCGCGACGTTGTTCTTCTCGACCAGCTCGAAGGTGAGGTCCTCGTCGAGGCGGCGGAAGCCCTCGTGGTCGGTTTCGCGCTGCCGGTTCTTCTCATCGAGCGACGAGGTGACGACGATCTCGTTGCCATCGGTGCCGGTGACGTGGGCCTCGGCCCACGGGATGGAGAGGCGGAGCGTGCCGGGCTTGCCGGGATCGGAAAACTTGGCGCGCACGGTGGCGCCTTCGCCTTCGTCGTCGGCGGCGCGCAGGGCCGGGACGGCCAGCGCCAGCACGGCGAGGAGCGCGAGGGGACGGAAAAGAGTTCGGGACGGTGAGTTCATGAGACGAGGGGACTGGAGGGATGGTTGTTTTTGAGAGTGTCAGTGGGTGAAGGGGAGCGGAGGACGGCCAGGGCGCGGCGCGCGGCCTCGCGGACGTCCTTGTCGGCGGCCTCATCGCGGCTGAGCCGGTCGAAGATCGGCACGGCGTCGGCCTCGCGGATGGAGGTGAGCAATTCGATCATGGCGACCTGCACGAGCGGCGCCGACTCGCGCGGCAGGGCGGAAAGCAGGCCGGCGCGGACGAGGCGGTCGTTGGTGTGCGGGGCGAGGGCCTCGACGGCGGAGAGGCGGACGTTCACGGACGGGTCGAAGGCGAGCGCGCCGACGAGGTCGGAGAGCACCTTCCGGTCGGGGCTCTTGAGGTCCATCGTCGCGAGCACGTTCTGGAGGCGTTCGCTCGTGGATTTCTGCTGCAGGAGCGAGGCGGCGACGAGCTTGCCCATGTCGTTCACCTGGGATTCGAGGGCGGCGATCTTCTGCTGGGCGGCCTGGTCCACGACCGGGACCGGCGCGGCCGGGTTTTGGTGGAGGTAGCGGGCGCCGAGGAAGACGCCGACGGTGAGCGCGGCGACGGCGGCGGCGAACTGGAGGGCGGGCGTCGACGGGAGCAGGGCGGCGAAGAACCGGTCGATCCGGCTGCGCGCGAGGGCGAAGGGGCTGACGGTGTCGGCGTCGCGCTGGTGGGTCTCGAGCATGGCGTAGAACTGCTCGCGCAGGCGCGGGCCGGGCTCCTCGACGGCGGGGAGCGCGTCGAGCTTGCGGGTGATCTCGAGGAGCGCGGACCATTCGCGCTGGCAGGCCGGGCAGCTGGCGAGGTGGCCGCGGAGCGCGGTGGACTCGTCGGGGGCGAGCGTGCCGTCCTGGTAGTCGATGAAGAGTTCCTGGACGCGTTGGCAGTTCATGGTGGGAAACGGGTTACTTGGCACCGGTGGTTGGTTGCTTGGGCCGCGGTCAGGCCGCGGCCTCCTTGCGGATCTTGAAATAGACCTCGCGGAGTTCCTTCAGGGCGCGGTGGGCGCGGACCTTGACGGCGCCGACGGAGCAGTCGAGGAGGCGGGCGATTTCCTGGTGGTTGAGGTGCTGGAGGCGGGAGAGGACGAGCACCTCGCGGTGTTCGTGGCTCACGCGGGCCAGCGCGCGGCGCATGAGCGCGACGTCGTCGGCGGTGGTGGCGCGGTCGTCCGGCGCCGGGGCCTGGTCGGGCTGGTCCTGGAAGTCCAGGGGGTCGGCCGGGGTCGGGGTGGAGGCGTGCTTGCGGAAATGGTCCGCGGCGACCTTGCGCGCGAGGTGGTAGATCCAGGCGGAGAACTTGCCCTCGTCGCGGTAGGTGTGGCGGTACTTCAGGATCCGGTAGAAGACGATCTGCACGAGGTCCTCGCTGACCGACGGCTGGTTGGTCAGGCGCACGAAGAAGCCGTACAGCGGGCGGTGATGGCGCTCGAAGAGCTCGCCCAGCCGGCGGATCTCGCCGCCGCGCACGGCAATCATGAGTTCGTGATCGGAGACGTCTTCCACGGCGACAGACAGGCTATCGTCCGCGGGCGCGGTGGAAACTCGGAACTCGGTGTTGGCGGCGAGAAGCATGGAGCGACGTCATGGGTGGCGTTCACCGGGGATAACCGCGGCCGGCCGGGAAGGTTACAGGAAATGCACTGGCGCGGGCCGCCCCGCTGGCTACGGTGCGCGCATGAATCGTCGCGACTTCCTAATCCGTTCCGGCGCAGCGGCCTCGATCGGCCTGCTGGGCCGTGTGCCGTCGTTCGCCCAAACCCCCGCGGCACCCGCGCCCGTGACGGTCCAGCCGCCCCCGCTCGTCACCGAGTTCAA
Organism: uncultured Oleiharenicola sp.; assembly: GCA_964392935.1. Taxonomy (GTDB): domain Bacteria; phylum Verrucomicrobiota; class Verrucomicrobiia; order Opitutales; family Opitutaceae; genus Lacunisphaera. The sequence goes on along the minus strand of CAYMSE010000210.1, from coordinate 1,661 downwards.
ACCCCTCCGGCGCAACGCCGGCCTGTTCACCGGCCGCGGCGGCACCATCGGGTGGCTCGCCGGCGCCGACGCGCTCGCGGCGATCGACACGCAGTTCCCGGAAACCGCCGCTATCTTCCTGCGCGACCTGCCCGGCCGCGGCGACCGCAAGTTTGACGTGGTGGTCAACACGCACCACCACGGCGACCACACCGGCGGCAACGCCACGCTGCGGCCCGCCACCAAGTCCATCGTGGCCCACGCGAATGTGCCGGAGCTGCTCCGCGCCCGCGCCGAGGCCGACAAGCGGACGCTCGACCCCGCGATGATTCCCGACGCGACCTTTCCCGACACGTGGCGGCTCGGCCTCGGCGACGAGGTCGTCAGCGCGAAGTACCACGGCCCCGCGCACACGAAAGGCGACATCGTGGTCGTGCTCGAAAAGGCCAACGTCATTCACGTCGGCGACCTGCTCTTCAACCGGATCTACCCCGTGATCGACCGCCCCGGCGGCGCCAGCATCCGCCACTGGGTCGTCGTGCTGGAGGAGATCGTGAAGGACTATCCTGCCGACGCGATCTACCTGGCCGGCCACGGCCACGCGAAGTTCGGCGTCACGTGCGGCCACGCCGACCTGCTGGTCTTCCGCGACTATCTTGCCGCGCTGCTCGCGCACACCGAGGCGGAGATCAAGGCCGGCAAGTCGAAGGAGGAGATCCAGCAGCTGGAAAACCTGCCGGGCTTCCCGGATTTCCACGTGCCGCCCGGCCGTGGCAACCGCCTGCCCGGGAATCTCGCGGTCGCCTACGACGAGCTGACCTCGGCGTGAAGCGCCGACCATGCACGTATCGCCGGTGGGAATTTTGAAATCGGGAACCGGGAATCGTGAAATCGTGAAAAAGGAATCTTCCCGGTTTGTCATTCTGAGCCGGGCGAAGAATCCAGTGAAGCGTGCGCGGGGTGCGACGTTCGTGGATCCTTCTCCCGCGCCTGCGGAATCAGGATGATGGACGGGTAGGGGCGTCGCTTGACGACGCCCGGCCTGTTTCGAGATGACGGAATAGAAGGTTGGCCGTGCGGTTCAGACCTCCGAACATGCATCCCTGTTCGCCTTCGTCGGCATGTTGACCGTCCTGCCATCGTCAATCACCCACCGCCCGCCCGGCCCCGAAATACGACCTCCCGGAGGGGCGCAGTCGCGCTGCGCCCAACCGGTGCGGAGCGCAGGTTCCTTCCCGCGCATCTCGTGGCGCGCGCGCGCCGCGCGGCTGTGGTGCATGGTAGTCGCGGTGCCCGCCTGCTGTACCACCGCCGTGATCGCGACCGCGGCCGATTGGTACGAGCTCTCGCCCGACGAGTTCGCGCGGCTTCCGGAGGCGCAGCAACGCATCGATCCGGCCGAATTCAACCAACCGCTGATGGTGGCCGCGATTTTCCACGAGACCAACCGCGTGCGCCGCCAGCTCGGTCTGTCGCCCTTCACGCACCTGCCGAAGCTCGACACGGCGGCCGACCTGAAGGCGTCCATCGGCGTCCTCGAGGTGGAGGTCCGCCACGAGAGCGACCTGCCGTACTCGACGACGCCGGCGGAGCGGGTGCGGGCCGCGGGTCTCGATTTTCACCGGGTCGCGGAGAACATCGCCCGCATCCCGTCGTACGATCTGCCGCCCGGCGAGGTGAAG
>CAYMSE010000209.1:0-4630 GCA_964392935.1 uncultured Oleiharenicola sp. | reverse complement strand
GCACCGACGGCCGCAACTGCCGCCACCGAGGCTGAAACCAAGCCGGCGGCAGCGGCGCCCACGGCCGAAACGACGCCCGTCGAGACGCCCAAAGTCGTGACCCCTGCGGCACCCCCGCCCCCGCCGCCCCCCAGCGTGGCGTTCCGCGGCTGGGTCGAGAACCTGAAGATCAAGAGCGTGCGCGGCGGCGCCAATCCACGCGTCTTCATCGGGTCCACCTCCTACCAGCCCGGCGACCTCGTGAACCCGCAGCTCGGCATCAGCTTCGAAAGCTACCACGACGCCACCCGCACGCTGGTGTTCAGGGACAAGTCCGGCGCCACGGTGGAACGCCGGAACTGAGGCGTGACCGGCGCCGCGCGTCCCGCGGCTCAGTACGTCAGCAGGTGCTTGATGCCCCGGAGCAGGTCCGGGTCGGTGGCGATCGCGAGCACGCCGTTGACCACGAATTGCACGCCCATGCTCATGAGCAGGAAGCCCATGATCTTGGTCATGGCGTTGACGCCGACGGGGCCGATGAGGCCGACGAGGCGGCCCGACAGCCGCAGCACGACATAGGTGACGATCGCGACCGTGACGATGCCGGCGATGATGGCCACGTAGTCGAACCAGCCGGTGGCCAGCGAGGTGAAGCCGAGGGTCACCGCGATCGAGCCCGGCCCGCTCAGCATCGGCATGGCGAGCGGCGAGAAGGAGATGTCGACCTTTTGGCGCGCCGCCTCGCGCTCGACCTCGTCCTCGGTGGGATCGGAGCGGTGGGCCGCCAGCATCTTCATGCCGATGCCGGTGAGCAGAATGCCGCCGGTGATGCGCAGGCCGGGGATGGAGATCCCGAAGAACTGCATGATGAACGTGCCGCCGATGAGGAAGCTCACGAGGATGGCCACCATGTAGAGGCAGCCCTTGCGCGCCTGCTCGCGGCGGCGTTCCTCGCTGTCACCCTCCGTGATCGCCAGGAAGGTCGGCCCGGCGGACAGCGGGTTGATGATCGGCAGCAGGCCGACCAGCGTGCCGAGGTAGATGCCCCAGAGATGGAGGAAATTCGACATCGGCGCGACGGTGGCGGACGCGGCGTGGGAAGGCGAGTCGCGACTCGTCACCAGACGTCGACCGGGCCCTTCGGCACCGGGATGGCGTCGCGGCGCGGCGCCGCCGGGTCGTCGTCCTCGCGCATGAAGGAGGCGACCATCGGGTCGGGCCGGTACTGCGCCCTCAACTCACCACGCTCGTCCAGGAATTGCGCGCGCCACCGTTCGTAGTTCGCCAGCAGGGCCTCGAACTCGGCGCGCGTGCGGAACTGCGTGACGCCCTTCTTGAACTCGCGGGCCGGACCGAACCGTTTGGCGTACCAGGCCGCGGGTTTGCGGAAGAGCCGGCAGCCGTAGTCCTCGCCGAACACCTCGATCATGAGCTCGAGGTGGCGCCGCATCACCTGCGCCCTCTCGGGGTAGCCCGGTTCGGGCCGCAGTTCGCCGGTCGCAAGAAAATGCCGGGTATGCGCGAAGATCCAGGGATTGTAGAACGCCCCGCGGCCGATGCTCACGCCGGCGCAGCCGGTCTCGTCCATCATGTGCCGCGCGGCCTCGGGCGTGGTGACGTCGCCGTTGCCGATGACGGGGATGCGGCGCACGGCCTGGACGACGGCGCGGATGCCCGCGAGGTTGACCGTGCCGCCGAAACCCTGCGCGCGGGTGCGGCCGTGGACGAAGATGGCGGCGACGCCGGCGTCCTCGAGCACGCGCGCAAGGTCGGGGGCGGTGAGATTGTTCTCGTCCCAGCCCAGCCGCATCTTGGCGGTGATCGGGATCTTCACGGCTCCGACCATGCCGCGCACGAGGGCGGCGGTCTTGTCGAGCGCGGTCATCATGGCCGAGCCGCCGCCGACGTTGACGACCTTCTTCACGGGGCAGCCCATGTTGATGTCGACCGAGGCGAAGCCCAGCGACTCGACCAGCATCGCGGCGTCGCGCATCTCCTCCGGGACCGCGCCGAAGAGCTGGACCGCGAGGAGCTTCTCGGCCGGGCAGGTGCGGATGAGCTGGAGGCCGCGCGGATTGCGCTCGAGGAGCGAGCGGGCGTTGACGAGGTCCGTCGTGGCCCAGTCGAGCCCGCCAATCTCGCGCACGACCAGCCGGAAAGGCAGGTTGGTGTAGCCCGCCAGCGGGGACAGGAACAGGTTCGAGGCGAACTCGTACGGACCGATGCGCACGGATGATGGGCTCAGCGGGACGCCACCGCGCGCTGCATGCGGTGCAGCGCGTCCGTGAGGATCGAGCGCGGGCAGCCGAAGTTGAGGCGCACGAACCGGCCCGGCTCGGCGCCGTATTGGGCGCCGTCGGCGAGGCCCACGCCGTGTTCCTCGAAGAAGGCGCCGGGATGCTTACGGCCGAGGGCGGTGACGTCGAGCCAGGCGAGGTAGGTCGCCTCGCAGGGCGTCAGCGTGATCGCCGGCAGCTGCTCGCGCAGGAACGCGGCAAGGAAATCGCGGTTGCCGCGCAGGTACGCGAGCAACGCCTGCCGCCACGGTTCGCCGTCGCGCAGCGCCGCCTCGCAGGCGGCGTAGGCGAGCGGACTCATTTCCGGCACGATGCCGGGCATCGTGCGGGTGAACTGCTGGCGCAGCTTGGCGTCGGGGATGACCGCGAAGGCGCACGCCAGGCCCGCGATGTTGTACGTCTTGCTCGGCGCGAACAGCGACACGGTGCGCGCGGCGATCTCGGGGGCAAGGGTGGCCAGCGGGACGTGGGGCCGGTCGTCGAGGATCAGGTCGCAGTGGATGTCGTCGGAGACCAGCACGAGGTTGTGGCGCAGGCAGAACGCGGCGATCTGCTCGAGTTCCGGGCGGGTGAAGACGCGGCCGACGGGATTGTGCGGGCTGCAGACGTACAGGATCTTCGTGCGCGGCGTGACGGCGCGTTCCATCGCGGCCCAGTCGAACTCGTACCGGCCGTCCGCTCGCGGCACGAGGGCGACGCCAAGGGTTTCGCAGCCGTTGTTGCGCGGCGCGCTCATGAACGGCGGATAGATCGGCGTGGCCGTGAGGATCGCGTCGCCCGGCGTGGCGAAGGCGCGGGCGGCCAGGTTCAGCGCCGGGACCAGGCCCGGCAACCAGACGATCCAGTTGGCCTCGATCCGCCAGCCGTAGTGGTCGACGAAATACCGGAGCACCGTGTCGACCAGCGGCGGCAGCGCCTGGCTGTAGCCGAACACCCCGTGATCCACGCGGCGATGCAGCGCCTCGATCACGGCGGGCGGCGAGGCGAAGTCCATGTCCGCCACCCAGAGCGGCAGCACGTCGCGGCCGGCGTACTTCCGCCACTTGCGGCTGTCGCTGGAGGCACGGTCGATGACGCGGTCGAAGTCGAAGGACATGGGAAAGGGACCTAGGAATGAACGCAGTCGCCGCGGAGAGGCCACGGAAAAAACCCGGTGGGACGGAGTTTCCCGTCCGGGGCGTCACACAGTGGGGCGGAATTTCCCGGCCCCGGTGTGGGGCTTGGCGGCAAGTGGCGGGAGCATCGCGATTTGTGGCGGACGCACCGGCGGCACGCCCGCTGCACAGGAGAGTCAGGACAACCACTTCCACCCAAACGGAGTACCAACCTATGAATCGCATCATTCGCTATACCTATCCCCGCACGGCGGGTCAGTTCTCGCTGCTCGCCAACCGCAACCCGTGGGCCGGCCTCGAGTCCGAGGTCTCCCGCTTGGTCGAGTCCGCGCTGGCCGACTTCCCGGCGCCGGCGTTCGCGCCGCGCTTCCCGGTCGACCTGTATGAGGACAAGGACAACACCTACGTTCGCGCCGAGCTGCCGGGCGTGAACCGCGACGCCATCAACCTCGAGATGGTGGACGGCTACCTGAACATCAGCGCCACGCGCCAGGCGAAGGACGAGTCCTTCAGCTTCAACCGTTCGATCGCCATTCCGGAGACAGTCCAGGCCGACAAGGTCGTGGCCGCCTACGAGAACGGCGTGCTGACGGTCACGCTGCCGAAGCAGGAGCAGGCCAAGCCGCGGAAGATCAACATCGCGGTGAACTAATCCCCAACCCGAACCCTCATCATCACAGGAGCACCACCATGAGCATCTTCAACCAGATCGTTCCCCGCCTGTCGCGCAGCCTCGGCCGCCCGGCGGCCAGCGAAACCACCGCGGCCGAATTCTCCGTCAAGCCCGTGTACGAGCTGACCGAGTCGCCGGAAGCCTGGGGCCTGACGGCCTACCTCCCGGGCGTGACCAAGGAGGGCCTGGAGCTCACCGCCGAGGAAGGCGTGATCGCGATCCGCGGCCGCCGCACCTGGCAGAAGCCCGAGGCCTGGTCCTCGATCTACCGCGAGTCCCTCGACGCGCCCTTCGAGCTCGTCCTCGAGCACGACAACACGGTCGATGCCGACAAGATCCACGCGGAGCTCAAGGACGGTGTCCTGCGCGTCTCGCTGCCCAAGACCGAGGCGGTGAAGCCGCGCAAGATCACCGTGAGCTGAACTTCCACGTCCGGGCGCGACTCCGTGGCGCGCCCGGCATGGAACCAGCTTTCCCCATTCAGATTGTCCGGCAGCCTAGGGGTAGGCCGCCGGGCGACCGCCCGCCTCGTGCGGGCGAATCGCCGGGAGCCTGACTACAGGCCC
>CAYMSE010000208.1:0-4617 GCA_964392935.1 uncultured Oleiharenicola sp. | reverse complement strand
GCCTCGAGCAGGCGCTGCATGCCGCCGTCCTCGCCGAAGACGCCGTGGAGGGTCGAGCACACCACGTGGCGCGCGGGGTCAAGCCCCGGCGGCAGTTCGTCGGCATCAATCGTGAAGAGCTCGGTCGGGTGCGAGTACGCCATGGCGAGGGCCACGGCCTTGCCCGAGCCGAGCGAGACCTCGCGCTCGGGCGACGTGCCCCCGGCAAAAACCGCGATGACGGGTTGTTTCATGGCTGCGCCCTCCGATCGCAGTCATTCGAGCGTAGGGGCGCAGACTCGCTGCGCCCAATCCGGCGCCAGCCGGAGTCATGGGGTTCCAATCCGGAATGCCCGCGCAGCGGGCATTGGGCGCAGCAAGTCTGCGCCCCTACGGGCCGGATTTCTTCGCATCGCGAATCGCAAATCATAAATCGTGAATTCACAGCACGTCCTTCCATTCGCCGCCGAAGAGCAGCACCTCGGGCTCCAGGTCGACGCCCCGGGCGTCCTTCACGCGCGCGCGCACCTTGCGCACCAGCGCAATGATGTCCGCGCTCGTCGCCGCGCCGCGGTTGACGATGAAATTGGCGTGCACGGGCGAGACTTCCGCGTCCCCCACCCGCTCGCCCTTCAGGCCCGACTCGTCGATGAGCCGGCCGGCCGAGCCGCCCGGCGGGTTCTTGAAGATGCAGCCCGCGCTCGGTTCGCGCGGCTGGGACTCGACGCGCTTCTTCTGGTAGACGTCGATCTGGCGGCGGATGGACTCCGCCTCGGTCTTCTCGCCAGGCCGCAGCCAGGCGCCGATCGCGATGTGGTCGTGCAGCTCGAGGCAGTGGCGATAGCTCACGTGCAGGTCAGCTTTCTTCACCGTCCGGGTTTCGCCCTGGAGCGACATGAGCTGCACCTCGTCGACCACGTCGAACATCCAGCCGCCCATGGCGCCGGCGTTCATGCGCAGCGCGCCGCCGACGGACCCGGGGATGCCCTCGAGGAACTCGAAGCCCTTGAATCCCGCCTTCGTCGCCAGCCCGCAGAGGTTCTTCAGCCGCAGCCCCGCGCCGGCCCAGATGCGTCCGTCGGCCGCCGGCGCGAAGCGCTGCCAGTGCTCGTGGCAGAGGTTGATCACGAGTCCGTCCACACCCTCGTCGGGCACGATGAGATTGGAGCCGCGGCCGAGCAGCAGCTCCGGCAGCGAACGCGCGTGCGCCGCGACGAGCAGCTCGCGCAGGTCCCCGGCATTCGCCGGCTCGGCATACACGCGGGCCGGGCCGCCGACCCGCATCGTGGTCTTGGAGGCGAGCGTTTCGCGCTCGAGGAGCCGGGTGTCGGCGCCCAGGAGCGGACGCACCTGCAGGACGAAATCGTTCCACGCGGCCTCGCGCTGCTCGGTGGCCTTGCGGCGCGCGACGAACTCGCGCGCGCTTTGCTCGATGTCGCCCGCACCGACGAAGGCGAGCGTGTCGCCGGCCTGCAAGGCGGCGCCCAGCGCGCGGAGGAGGCCGGCGTCGTTGCCGGGGAGATAAGTGACATGGTCGGCGGCGCCGGACTTCTTCAACTCGGCGTAGATGTCGGCCGTCGTGCCGCCCGCGACGGGCGATTCGCTCGCCGCGTAGACGTCCATCAGGAACAGCCGGTCCGCCGCCGCCAGCGCCGCGGCGAATTCCGCCTTGAACTGGGCGGTGCGCGTGTAGCGGTGCGGCTGGAACACGACCACGAGGCGGCCCGCGTCGCGGCGGAGGCTGGCGAGGAGCGCGCGAATTTCGGTCGGATGGTGGGCGTAGTCCTCGTAGATGCGGACCGTCGACGCATGCAGGAGCGTCTGCCGCCGGCGCACGCCGGCGAAACCCGCCAGCGAATTCCCGTCGATGGCCGCGCCGATGTGGCGCGCGACCGCCAGGGCCGCGGCCGCATTGACGGCGTTGAACTCGCCGTGCGTCGGGAGCCGGAGCTGCATCGCGCCGAACAGGCCGCCGAGCGCGAGCACCTGGCCGGCGGCGGTCTCGCTGGCGAGCTGGCCCTGGTAGTGGCCCGTGCGCCCGAAGGTGAACCCCGGCGCGGCGAACCCGCCGCGCGCCACGAGGCGGCCCGACTGCACGCAGGCGTCGCTGATGAAGATCGCCCCGCGCGTCCGGGCCAGCAGCGCCGCGAACGCGGCCTCGAGGTCGGCCAGCCGGGCGTAGTGGTCGGGATGGTCCCAGTCGAGGTTCACGACCAGCGTGATCTCGGGGGAGAAGCGGTCGATGGTGCCGTCGCTTTCGTCGACCTCGGCCACCAGCCAGTCGCCCGCGCCGGTCCAGGCCGGCGGCAGCGCATCGTCGTTGAAGAGTCCGCCCAGCACCCAGCTGCAGGGAAAATGCGCGCGCTGCAGGGCCGTGAGGAGCATCGCCGTGGTGGTCGTCTTGCCGTGCGAACCGGCGATCGCGACCAGCTTCCGGCCGCGCGCAACCTCGGCCAGCAGCTCGCCGCGCCGCACCTGGGGCAGGCCGCGCGCGGCGGCGCGGCGGCGCGACGCATGCGCTTCGCCGACGGCGGAGGACCGCACGACCAGCTCGGCGTCGTCGGGCAGCGCGCCCGGGGCGGTGAGCGTGATGCCGGCGCGCTCGAGCAGCGGGCGCACGGCCGGATTCCATGCATCGTCCTCCGCGCTGAGGCGGAAGCCGAGCCGCGCGAGGTGCAGGGCCAGCGGCGCCATGCCCATGCCGCTCGCGCCGATCAGGTGCAGGCGGGTGGCGTTGAGTCCGAACAGCGTGGGCAACGCGCTCATGTGGCCTGGGTCGCGGGGGCGTGGCGCAGGTGGCGCGGCGGCGGCGTGCCGGCGGCCAGCTGCTCGAGGTCCTGCACGATCACCTCGATCGAGTTCTCCTGCGCCATGCGGCGGAGGTTCCCGCGGAATTTGTTCAGCAGCCAGTCGTTGAAAATCGCGTCGAGCACCTCCTGCCGCAGGCCGCCCATCGCGTCCTCGGCCACCACGATGCCCCCGCCCTGCTGCTCGAAATAGGCCGCGTTGGCCTGCTGGTGGTTGTCCGCCGCGAACGGGTACGGCACGAGCACCGCCGGCGTCTCGCAGTGGACCAGCTCGGAAATCGTCCCCGCGCCGGCGCGGCTCAGCACGAGGTCGGCGGCGGACATCAGGACGCCCACGCGGTCGGAGAACGGCTCGAGCCAGGCGCGCACCGGCTGGCCGGACCGGCCCGGATACTCGCGCACGCCGGTCTCGCCCTTGCCCAATCCGGTGACACACCACACCTGCACGCCCTCCTGGGCGAGGGCGGCGACCTGGCCGTCGACCCAGCGGTTGAGCGGGCCGGCGCCCTGGCTGCCGCCGAGCACGACGAGGAGTTTCTGCGCGGGATCGACCCCGAGCTGGGCGCGCGCCTCGGCGCGGGCCAGGCGGACGATCTCGCGGCGCACCGGCAGGCCCGTGTGGCGCACCATCAGGCCGAGGCGGCCCGGCAGGCGCACGCCGGGCGGCAGGTACAGGCGGCGCGCGAAGCGCGAGAGCAAGCGCGTGGAGCGGCCGGGCACGCGGTTGGCCTCATGCAGCGCCACGGGCACGCCCGCCATCCGGCCCGCCAGCACGATGCCGGCGTTGGTGAAGCCGCCGAAGCCGACGATCGCGTCGGGTTTCACGCGGCGGAGGAGATCGAAGCAGAAAAAGAGCCCCTGCGTCTGGCGCACGTGGAACCGCAGGTGGACGTCGGGCCGCCACCCGAAGGGCGCGCTCGGCACGCGCAGGAAGTCGAGCTGCGGGTATTTCTCGCTGAGCCGCGAGTCGACCTTCTTGTGGCTGATGAGCAGCGAGGTCGAATGGCCGCGCGCCACCAGCGCCTCGGCCAGCGCAATCCCGGGCGACAGGTGCCCGCCGGTCCCGCCGCAGGCGATGATGAAACTACTCACGGGCGCCCCTCCGCGGCAAAGGCCAAAGCCCAAACGCCAAAGGCGCGGGCGCCGGACGGCTCCGACTTTCGCACGGCGGGATGCTTTGGCGTTTGGAGTCTTGGCGTTTGGAGTTTTTCATCCTATCACCTCCGTCAGCGCGCGCTTGCGCATCAGGGGCTTCGGGCGTTCCCAGGTGCGCTGGCTGTTGATGATGATGCCCACGAGCAGGCCCATGAGCAGGAGGTTGGAGCCGCCCGCGCTGATGAACGGGAGGGACATGCCCTTGGTCGGCAGCATGCCGGTCACGACGCCCAGGTTGATGATCGCCTGCAGGCAGATCAGCAGGACGGAGCCGGTGACGAGCAGGAACTGGAACAGGTTGGGCGCGCGGCGGACGTGCATCAGGCCGGCGATGAAGATCGTCACGAACAGCGCGACGACGACGAGCGTGGAGACCAGGCCCATCTCCTCGCCCATGATGGCGAAGATGAAGTCGGTGTGCGCTTCGGGCAGGAAGGAGTTCTGCTGCCGGCCCTGGCCGAGGCCGGTGCCGGTCACGCCGCCGGCCGCGAAGGCCAGGAGCGCCTGCCAGAGCTGGTAGGCGCCGTCGCCGCGATTGGCCTCGATGTCCATGAACGACGTGATGCGCCGCAGGCGGACGGGGTTGTGCAGGACGAGGACGGTGAAGGCCAGCAGCGCGGCGCCGATCGATGGCAGCAGGAACTTCAGGCGCGCGCCGGCGAGGAAGAGCAGGATC
>CAYMSE010000207.1:0-7838 GCA_964392935.1 uncultured Oleiharenicola sp. | reverse complement strand
GAGCAGGTCGACCAGCCGCTGGATGTCGGTCCAGTGCAGCCCGGTCGTCGGCTCGTCGAGGATGTAGAGCGTGGTCCCCTGCTCCCGCTTGCTCAGCTCGAGCGAAAGCTTGATGCGCTGCGCCTCGCCGCCCGACAGCGTCGTCGCCGACTGGCCGAGCTGCAGGTAACCGAGGCCGACGGCATCCAGCGTGGTGAGTTTCTCGATGATGCGGGGATGCGCGCGGAACAGCTCGAGCGCCTCCCGCACCGTGAGGTCCAGCACGTCCGCGATGTTCTTCCCATGGTAGCGCACCTCCAGCGTCTCCCGGTTGAAGCGCCGGCCGTCGCAGCTCGGACACGGCGCGTACGCGTCGGCCATGAACTGCATGTCGAGGCGGATCTGGCCGTCGCCCTGGCAGCGCTCGCAGCGGCCGCCGCGCACGTTGAAGCTGAACCGGTTCGCCTTGTACCCGCGCACCTTGGCCAGCGGCAGCTTGGCGAAGAGTTCCCGCAGGAGGTCGAGCAGCCCGACGTAACTCGCCGGGTTGGAGCGGGGGCTCCGTCCGATCGGCTCCTGGTCCACCTGCACCGCCTTTTCAAAATGTTCCAGCCCGGCCAGCCCGCGATGACTGCCCGGGACGGTCTTGGCCCCGTTGAGCTTCCGCGTCGCGGCGGCCGCGAGGATGTCGTTCACGAGCGAACTTTTCCCCGAGCCCGAGACGCCCGTGACGCAGGTAAACAGCCCGATGGGAATCCGCGCCTCGACGTTCTTCAGGTTGTGCTCGGTCGCGCCCTTGATCGTGAGCCAGCGGTCGTCCGGTTCCCGCAACTTCGCATCCTTCACCACGCCGAGGGCGCCGGCCAGGTACGGCCCGGTGCGGGAAGCCGAGGCGGGCAGGCGCATGCACTCGTCCGGCGTTCCCTGGAAAAGGATCTCGCCGCCTTCCGTGCCCGCGCCCGGTCCGAGCTCGATGAGCTGGTCCGCGATGCGCATCGTGTCCGCGTCGTGCTCGACCACGAGCACGGTGTTGCCGCGGTCGCGCAGCTCGCGGAGGCTGGCGAGCAGCCGCTGGTTGTCGTAGGGGTGCAGCCCGACGCTGGGTTCGTCGAGCACGTAGATCACGCCGACCAGGCCCATGCCGAGCTGTGTGGCGAGCCGGACCCGCTGGGCCTCGCCGCCGGACAGCGTCGCGTACTCGCGATCGAGCGTGAGGTAGCCAAGTCCGGTTTCGTTGAGGAAATGCAGGCGCTGCCTGACGCCGTCGATCACCTCGCGCATCGCGTCCGTGGCCGGCAACACGTCCGGCAGCGTCTGCGCGAAGCGCAGCGCCGTGGCGATGTCCATCGCGGCGAACTGCGGAAAGCTCGTGCCGGCCGCCTCGGCGCCGGCCGGTGCGCCCACGAACACCGCGGCGCTGCGCGGATTCAACCGCCGCCCGTGGCAGAGCGGGCAATCCCCGCTGGCCATGAACGTCGCCAGCCGCGCGCGGAAGCCTTCGCTCCGCGTCTCGCGGCGCGACTCGTCCAGCAGGACCAGCACGCCGGGGACCGGCTGCGAATCACTCTTCTGCGACCGGCGGAGGCGGAAGCTGAACAACCGCTCCCCCGCCCCGTGCAGCAGCACGCGGCGCGTCTCCTCGGGCAGGTTTTCCCACGGCACCTCGGGATCGAACGGCAGCTGTTCCGCCAGCTGCTTGAGGATCGCGTTGTGCCGGATGATGAGATTCTTGCCGCCGATGCGCCACGGCTTGATCGCGCCCTCGCGCACGGACTTGTCCGGCCGCGGCACGACCAGTTCCTCGCTGAAGGTCAGCTTGCGCCCGAGGCCGCCGCACTCCGGGCAGGCCCCGGCCCCGTGGTTGAAGGAAAAGTGCCGCGGCGTCAGCGGCTCGAACACGTCGCCGCAGATCTCGCAGCTCAGGTCCTGGCTCAGCGGGATCTCGCGCCACGGCGCATCCGCGCTCCGCTGCACGAGCACGAGTGCCCGGTTCTGGCCCTCGCGAAACGCCAGCTCGAGCGAATCGGCCAGCCGGCTGCGGTGCTCCGCGCCGATCACGACGCGATCGACCACCACCTCGACCACCACCTCCTCCGTCCCGCTCGGCACGAGCCGCGGCTCGTCGAGCGACTTGATCTCGCCCGCCAGGCGCACGCGCTGGAAGCCGCGCTGGCGCAGCCGCGGGAGCTCGTCGCGCAGCACGGACGGCTTGGCGCGCATCCACGGGGCCAGGATGATCGCGCGCTCGCCGGGCGCCGCCTGGTACAGCTGCGCGAGGCAGTCGTCGAGCGAGCGCTTCGCGACGCGGCCGCCGTCCTTCGGGCACCGCTGCTCGCCGCCGAGAGCCCACAGCAGGCGCGCGTAGTCCGCAACCTCCGTCACCGTCGCGACGGTGCTGCGCGGCGAGCCGCCGCCCGTGCGCTGCTCGATCGCGAGCACCGGCGACAGGCCGTGGATGAAGTCGACGTCCGGGCGCTTCAGCTGCTCGAGCGCCTGCCGCGCATGGCCGGACAGGCTCTCCATGAACTTCCGGTAGCCCTCGGCGTAGATCGTGTCGAAGGCCAGGGAGGATTTCCCCGAGCCGCTCGGCCCCGTGAGCACGACGAGCTTGCCGCGCGGGATGCGCAATTCCAGGTCGCGCAGGTTGTGCTCCCGCGCTCCCTTCACGTGAATGTGCGACGCGCCGTCCATGGCGGAACCGTTGCCGTTTGGAGGCAGGCGTCAAAAGGCTAATTCCCGAACGCCGATGGATTAGAACTTGTATTCCCCCGTAAGTCCCAGCTTCATCCCCATGTCATAAACCCCAGGCGCCCCGCCTGAAGTACCCCAACCCGCCCCCGGGCCATCCGGGGAAGTTCGAGCACTCTTATGAACCTACGTTTCGCTCCCGCCGGCCTCCGGTTGTGTGCCGTCAGCCTGACCCTCGCTGCGCTGGTTTCGCCAGCCCGCGCCTTTGTCTTCGAACTCGGCGAAGCCAAGGGCAGTTTCGACACCACCCTATCCGTGGGCGGTCTCTACCGCCTCAACGATCCCGACAAGGCCCTCTACGGCCTCACGAACGGCGGCCTGCAGCGCTCGGTCAACGCCGACGACGGCAACCTGAACTACGCGAAGGGCATGGCCTCCTTCCTCGTGAAGGCGAACCACGACCTGCAGCTCGACTACAAGACCTCGGGCCTCTTCGTCCGCGGCTACTACTTCAATGACTTCGTCAACTCGAACGGCACGCGCAAGCACATCGCGCTGAGCGACGACGCCGAGAAGATCGTCGCCGCGGGCGGCGAACTGCTCGACGCCTACATCTACTTCAAGCCGACGCTCGGCACGATGCCCGCCAGCTTCCGCATCGGCCAGCAGGTGCTCAGCTGGGGCGAGAGCACCTTCATCCCGAACGGCATCAACTCCATCAACCCGATCGACGTCGCCAAGCTGCGCACGCCGGGCTCCGAACTGAAGGAGGCGCTGCTGCCGGTGAACATGGTCTCCGCCTCGCTCGGCCTCACCGACAACCTCACGGTCGAGGCCTTCTACCTCCTCGACTGGAAGCGCACCCGCGTCGACCCGCCGGGCACCTACTTCAGCACGAATGATTTTGTCGCCAAGGGGGGCAGCAAGGTGTTCCTCGGCTTCGGCGCGATCAGCGACGGCGCCGGCCTCGGCGCGATCATGCGCGGCAAGGACAACGAGCCGGGCAACACCGGCCAGTGGGGCCTGAACGTCAAGTGGCTGGCCGAGAAGCTCAACAACACGGAGTTCGGCCTCTACTACATGAACTACCACAGCCGGCTGCCCGCCATCTCCGCCCGCACGCCGACGACCCCGGTGAACGCCGCGCTGATCGGCAGCGACACCGGCGCGATTCTCCAGACCAACAGCGCGTTCATGGGCGCCCTCGTCCCGGCCGCCGGCTCCATCGGCCTCCCGCCCGCCACCGCGCTGCAGTTGCTCATCGGCGCCTCGCTCGGCGTCGTGCCGACCTCTTCGGTCCCCGCCGTCCTCCAACCGCTCTTGCAGACCGTGGGGAACGTCTCGAGCCAGATCGCCACGCGCGAACTCCTCGTGGCGGCGCGCACCGGCAACTACCTCATCGAGTTCCCGGAGGACATCCACCTCTGGGGCGCCAGCTTCAACACCAACGTCAAGGGCGTCGCCCTCCAGGGCGAGCTCAGCTACCGCACCAACCAGCCGCTGCAGGTCGACGACGTCGAGCTGCTCTTCGCCGCGCTTTCGCCGCTCAGTTCGCGCTTCGCCGCCAACAACCAGCTCTCGGCCGCCCGCGCCGCCGCCGGCCTCCCGGCCTTCGGCCTCAACGAGTACATCCCGGGCTACCGCCGACTCAAGGTCTGGACCGGCCAGCTCACGGCCACCAAGGTCGGCCGCGGCATCCTCGGCGCGGCGCAGTCCACGTGGATCGGCGAGATCGGCTTCGTCAAGGCGGACCTCCCCGCGAAGAGCTCGCTGCGCTTCGACGGCTCCGGCACCTTCGTCGGTGGCGAGCTTGCCTACATGAACGGCTCCCAGAGCAACGCCTCCGGCGTGCCGCCCGCCTACGAGCCCTCGAGCGCGTTCGCGGACAGCTTCTCTTGGGGCTACCAGCTCGTCGGCCGCCTCGAGTACAACAACGTCTTCGCCGGCGTGAACGTCGCCCCGGTCGTCGTGTTCGCGCACGACGTCGGCGGCAACACGCCGCTGCCGATGGGCAACTTCATCCACGGCCGCAAGACCATCACCCTCGGCGCGGACTTCACGTTCCAGAATGCGTGGGCGGTCGAATTGCGCTACGTGAACTTCACGGGCGCGGGCCGGTACAACCTGCTCGCCGACCGCGACTACGTCTCCGCCACCCTGAAGTACTCGTTCTAACCCGCCGCCCCCTTCGTCATGAATTCGAAACTTCTTCTGTCCTCCCTCCTCTGTCTCCTCGCCACGGCCGGCTTCGCGGTCGACGCCGGCCGGCTCGGCCACGACCTCACGCCCCTCGGCGGCGAAAAGGCCGGCAATGCCGACGGCTCGATCCCCGCGTGGGACGGCGGCATCACCACGCCGCCCGCCGGCTACAAGCCCGGCGACCACCATCCCGATCCGTTCCCGGGCGAGTCCCCGCTGTTCACCATCACCGCCGCCAACATGGCGCAGTACGCGGACAAGCTCACCGCCGGCCAGCAGGCGCTCCTCAAGGCCTATGCCGACTACTCCATCCCGGTTTATCCGACGCACCGCACGGCCTCCAACCCGCAGCGGATCTACGACGCCACCAGGCAGTACGCCACCACCGCCGCGCTCACCGAGGGCGGCAACGGCATCACGGGCTGTGTCATCGGCATTCCGTTCACCCAGCCGGAAAACGGCCTGCAGGTGATCTGGAACTTCCTCGTGCGCTACCGCGGGATCGCCGCCTCGCGCTACATCGCCCAGGCCGCCCCGCAGCGCGACGGCAGCTACAACCTCGTGCAGTTCGACGACGAGTTCCTGTTCAACTACTGCCGCGACGACATCCCCGCCGCCGAGCTCGCCAAGCAGCTCGCCACGGACAACGTGCTGATCTACTTCAAGCAGGCGGTCACCGCGCCCGCCCGCCTCGCCGGCTCCATCCTCGTCGTCCACGAGACGATGGACCAGGTGAAGGAGAAGCGCCGCGCCTGGATCTACAACGCCGGCCAGCGCCGCGTGCGCCAGGCGCCGTCCGTCGAGTACGACAACCCCGGCACCGCCGCCGACGGCATGCGCACGTCGGACCAGTTCGACATGTTCAACGGCGCGCCCGACCGCTACGAATGGAAGCTCGTCGGCAAACGGGAAATGTACGTGCCGTACAACTCCTACAAATTGCACAGCGACAAGGTGAAGGTCGCGGACATCCTGAAGCCGCTGCACATCAACCAGGATCTCACGCGCTACGAGCTGCACCGCGTCTGGGTCGTCGACGCCACGCTCAAGCCCGGCGCCAGCCACGTGTACTCGCGCCGCACGTTCTACCTCGACGAGGACAGCTGGCAGGTGCTCGCCGCCGACCAGTACGACGGTCGCGGCCAGCTCTGGCGCGTCTCCGAGGCGCACTGCATCAACTACTACGATGCCCTCACCTTCTGGAGCACGCTCGAGGTCCACACCGACCTGCTCGCCGGCCGCTACCTCGCCATCGGCCTGGACAACGAAAACAAGATGTACGACTTCACCCTCAAGCGCACGCCCGCGGACTACACGCCGACCAAACTGCGCCAGGAAGGCGTGCGCTGAAACGAACGACGAGCTTTCGGCAAATCCGGCGGAGTGATCCGCCGGATTTTTTGTTTCAATCGGCCCGATGCTTAGCCTTGCGTGCCCTTCCGCGATTCGCGCACACTCCCGCCCGCCCCCATGACAGGTCGGAGCCCATCGGTAGCGCCGGTCGATGACCGGCACCGTGCGACGGAACTCGTGGCGGCCCTGCGGGCCGGGGTCGCCGGCTTGATCCTCCTGCTGCCCCTCGCAGCCCGCGCCGTCGAGACCTCGGAATCCATGCCGCTGGCGGCGAAGTCGCTGCTGCTGGACGTCGCCGCCGCGGGCGCGCGGCTCGTCGCCGTCGGCGACCGCGGCCATGTGCTGGTGTCGGACGATCGGGGCGCCACCTGGCGGCAGGTCGTCGTCCCGACCCGCGCGATGCTCACCGGCGTGAGTTTCGCCGACGCGCAACACGGTTGCGCCGTCGGGCACGACGGCGTGATCCTGCTGACGGCGGACGGCGGCCAGACCTGGACGCGCCAGGACGACGGCAAGGACCTCGATTCGGTCTGGCTGGACGCCACGTTTGCCACGCCCCGGGACGGCTTCGCGGTCGGCGCCTACGGCAAGTGCCTCGTCACCCACGACACCGGCCGGACCTGGGCCCCGGCCCAGCCGATCGAGGAGGAAAGCCACTACAACCAGGTCGCCGCCGGGTCCGATCACGCGCTCTTCATCGCTGGCGAGAGCGGTCTCTGGCTCGCCTCGCACGACGGCGGCGCCACCTGGCAGCGCGGGCAGATTCCCTACGACGGTTCCCTCTTCGGCACGCTCCCGGCCGGCGGCGATCGGCTGATCGTCTACGGCCTGCGGGGCCACGTGCTCGTGTCGGAGGACCGCGGCGCGCACTGGAGCGAGCGCGAGAGCCCCGCCCCCGTCCTGTTGCAGGCCGGCCTCGTGGCGCGGAACGGCGTGATCGTGCTCGCGGGCCAGGGCGGCAATTTCCTCGTCAGCCGCGACCACGGACGGACGTTCACCCTTTGGAAACCCGCGGCGTACAACGGCAGCGTCGCCGCCCTGATGGAAACTGACGACGGTGCGTTGCTCGTCGTCGGCGAACTGGGCGCGGCCCGCCTGCCGCTGCCGGAGGCCACGAGCCCATGAGCGTCCGGTTTCTCGAGGCGCTCATCTTCCGGCACCGCCACCTGACGCTGGCGCTGTTCGCGATCGCGACCGTGGTGCTGGGGGCCTTCGCCCTGCGCACGCGGGTGGACGCCAGCTTCACCAAGCAGCTGCCGATCGACCACGAGTACATCCGCAACTTCAAGGTCTACCAGACGCAGTTCGGCGGCGCCAACCGCGTCGTCATCGCGCTGGTGGCCAGGCAGGGCGACATCTTCACCCCGGAATTCTTCAAGACGCTCAAGGCGGTCACCGACGAGGCCTACTACCTGCCAGGCGTGGACCGCGCCCAGGTCCAGTCGATCTACACGCCCAATGTGCGGTATATCGAGGTCGTCGAAGCGGGCCTGCAGGGCGGCAACGTGATTCCCGCCGAGTTCCAGCCGACCTCCGAGGGATTCGCCCGCGTCCGCGAAAACATCGTGAAGTCCGGCCGCCTCGGCATGCTCGTGGCCAACGACTATTCGGGTGCCGCC
>CAYMSE010000206.1:0-8889 GCA_964392935.1 uncultured Oleiharenicola sp. | reverse complement strand
TCCCCGTCCACATCGACCTGGTAGCTACCGGAGGTCGAGTTGTAGGCCACGATCTTCCCGGAACCTCGGGGGGTATCGACTCGGGCTCCGATGTCGAGGGGGGCCTTGCTGATCAGGGACTTGGCGGACTTCTTGCCCATGATTCCGCTCTGGGTTCCGCCTCCTCCGGCGACCCATTCCCCGTTCTCGTAGACATCGAAATCGGGGTAGGGCTGGCCTTCCTTCCACAGTCCGGCCCGACGAATGGCCGCGTCAATCTCCCGGTCGTTCATGGACGAGAGGGGGAACTTGCGGCCGTTGATCTCGATCTCCAGGGCCTTGCTGACCCCGAGCTTCTTCATGACCTTCTTGACCAGGGTTTCCTGCTGCCCCGCAGGCACCGAGCGCTCCTCGAAGACCTTCCGCAGGGCCTCGTGTGGGAGACCTCCGAGGGCCTTTACCCGGGCAGCCAGGTGCTTCGCCTTCAGAGACTTCGCAGCGTCGTTCGGCTCCACCGTGTACTCCCGGCCGTAGAGCTTTCGGGCCTTGGCTGCGTCGGCCTCGGCATCGGACTTGTTGCCGTAGTCCCCGTAGAGGTCTCCCTCGGATCGTCCGGAGCCCTCGAAGACCAGCCAGGGTCCGTAGGCTCCGAAGTCCTTCTTGGTCTTGTCCTCGGTCGGAACCGGGGCCGGATCGGTCTTGCTCTTGACCGTCTTGAACCCCTGGATGAAGGCCTGAGCCTCGATCTCGGACTTGAAGGGACCGTACTCCTCTCCCATGTCCGGATCGGTGACGTAGTATTCCTCCCCGCGCTGAACCGGCTTCATGTCCTGCGCGTCCTTGTCCTCCACGAGTTCATACCCGGAGTCGGGGGCCGGATCGGTCTCCTCGACCTGGACATCCTCAAGGCCGCGGTCCTCGACGTACTCCTTGATTTCCTCCTCGCCAGGAATCGGGAAGTCCTGACCCCACTCCTTCTCCACCTCGCTGGCCTTCCGAATCCAGAGGGACTTCTTGGAGGCGTTGATCCAGTGTCGACACTTCAGCTTCATGGTCCCTCCGGTCTTGATGTAGGTTTTGAGACTCTTGGAGAGACGGATCGCATCGGGGTTCGAGCCCACCGAGCAGATCGTGAACTCCAGGAGCTTCCAGCGTGCGTAGTGGTTGCCGCCCTGATCGTTCTTGCTCACTCCTCCGTCCGGGAGGAAGGAGATCGAGGCCCCTCCGAGCGTCCCCTCTTTGGCCATACGGTAGGCCAGATCACCCTTGGGGTTCTCCTTGGAGAACTGGACCTTGGCGAGGAGGGCCATCCGCTTCGGACCCCCGACCTGGGGATAGCGCGTGCCCTCTCCGATCTCCTCATTCCACTTATCCACGACCTTGCCGATGGGGAAATCGTCCGTGTCGTGGTTCCACTGGACGGTCGGGTTGAGATCGAACTCATCGAAGTTCCCACCGAGGGGGTCAACCGTCTCCCCGTCCCGGTCCACCGTTCCCGTCGTCATGACGTAGGTGAGGGTCCGGTCGTCATCGTTGTAGTCACCGACCGGGGGGCCAACCTTCTGCTTCTTGAAGACAACCCCCGGAGTAAGCTTCTTCTTGATGGCGGTCGGCACGGTCCAATCCTCCACGCAGTAGTGCTTGCTTGTTTTGATCTCGTCCTTCGCCTCCCTCGCGGCCGATTCGGGGGAGAGCCCTTCATCGAAGAGGCGCTGGAGGATGTCGCCAACCGTCATGATGATCAACGGGACCGGATGACCAGTCGCCGCAGCGATGAGGGCCGCGGCACGACCCGACCAGGCAGCATAGGAGGACCAGTCCTTGGCGAGGCGCTTGTCTCGGGGATCGTCACTCTTGATCTCGGCCTCGCTCAGGGCATTCGAGGACTCGTTGGCTACACTTTTGGTCAGGTTGGAGAGGGAGACCCGACGCTGGTTGTTCGGGTTGTAGAGGTCGGTGACCACGGCCTCGTCGCCTTCGATGGACTGAATCTTGACCGACCGGGCTCCTCCGGCATAGGCCATAATGGCCGTATCCCCGACCCGGAACTTGGCCTTGTTGATGCTCATATCTCCTTCCGACTTTCCCCTGGTCGAGTATTCGCGCTGCGCCAGTTCCATGTCGATTGCCCGGCGCCACTTTCGTGCGATGTCGCCCGTCTCACCAAAATACTCTTCCCGCTCCGAATCAAACAACCCTTGCAGTCGGCGCTCGTTCTCCTGACGCCACTGGTGGAGCTGAGACGTGCTGGCTTGCTGGGCAGTGCGTATCTGGCTTGGAGTTGGCGTTGGAACCGACTTAACATTACCCTCGGTGCCCCCCGAGGTCTCCAGCTTCGAGGGGTCGAGGTTCTCCTTGGAGTCCTTGTTCATCTTGTCGGTTCCTAGTTGGACCCACTCGTCACAAGTCATGTCAGCTCCGACCGACGTATCGAACATGGAGCAGAAGCTGGACTCAGTGACGAAGTAGGCGCAAGTGCCGCAGGATCGGGTCGGGTCTTCCGCGTGCCGGTAGTTGGGGATGTCCGCGAACCCCTTGGAGAGGGATCGGGTCCGGATCGAGGTATTAAGGAAGACGTTCAGACGGTCGATGACCCGCTGTCGGTACTCGGAGGGGAGGCTCCGAGCTTCGGCCAGCCACTTGTTCCCTTCATCTATCACGAGCTTCTGACGATCCTTGAGGCCGTCCCTACCTACCCCATACCGGTCCCGGCCTTCTCGTTCCTTGGCCTTAATTGCCGCAGTAGCGCGCTCCATGAAGGCATCCACTTCCTTGTCGCCTGGCTTTTCAGGGAACTGCATAGGCATTTATCGGGCCTCCACTACGGTACAACGACAAGACGGATGAAGCGGGGGAGCGAAGACGGCCGTGCCATTCTTGGAGACGAACTGCTTACCCGGCTTGACGATCTTCCCAGCCAGCGACTTACACTGATCGCAGGCCTTGCCTCCGAGGACCCACTTGAGCTTCTTCCCCCGACCCGCAATGGCTGTTGCCTTGGCGTGGTTGATCATGGTGGACGCTTCGGTCATCGCGATGTGAACTGCGCGATCGACACTGAACACGTCCCTTGGGTCTCGTCCGTTCTCCAGCCACTCCGTCGAGGTCTGGGTCACCGAGCGAGCGACGAACATGGCCCGCTCGATCGCATAGGAATCGGCCTCCCCCTTCTCGACCTTCCCCCGGTTCCGAGTCAATGAAGCCATGAACAGTCCGAGAAGATGGGGCCTCATCGCTCCGGCGAGACGGTTGATCCAGTCTCCGAATCGAACCTTGTCCGCCTCAGCTTGGAGCCTCATCGTCTTGAACGAATCCCGGAGGACTCGGGTCAGGTCCTTCAGAGGATCGGGCATCGATTACTCGCTGTGAACCGGTTCAAAGGAACGGGCATACTCCTCGACGGGGGAGAACCGCTCCGTGTCCACGCACTCCTTGCAGACGGCCACCGTGAAGACTCCGGGGAGGTTGGTCACCGGGTCATACCGGCGAACGTCGATGGCGAGACCCTCTGCGGTCTCCTTCTCGCAGAAGTAGCAGATCATCAGACGAGGCTCCACATTGAACCTCTGGGCCGCGGAGTAGGGCAGTCCGTTGTTATACAGTGGCGTGTCCGTTTCCATTCCATATCTCCTGTCCCGGTCCCGCATGGTGAATCGAGGAGTACAGGTCCTGGGCGTCGTTCTTCGACCGGAGACGATCGGTGAGGATGTCCTTGATCCACTTCAGTCCGGCCTGGATGTCGTAGATTCGATCAGGGGGGACCGTCCCGTAATCCACGGCAACCGGATCGTACTCCTGGATCCAGTCCGCAGCCTCCTCGATCGAGGCCGTGTCGGAGTTGGCATAGGCATCCGCGATGACCTTGGCCCAGGACTTCCTCCGGAGCTTCCGGTTGATCGTCTTGAAGGTCTCCTCGTACCGTTCCCGTACCTTGTCCTCGATCTTCTCCCAGTCCCCCTTGAAGTGCATCCCGCGATCGTCCACGTAGACATCGGCGTCAATCTTGCCCGAGGTCTCCGTGTCGTTGCCCCAGGGGGACTCGTTGATGTAGTCGCAGGGGATGTTGTTGATCGTCAACCACTCCCGGATCGTCTGCACGTCTCCGAGGACCGAGTTGATGACCGTCCGGAACCCCAACTCACGGAACTTCTCCATGGCCTCCCTTGCTCCAGGGAGAGGAGGTCCGATCGGAGTGGGGCCGTCCCCTTGCTGGTGATCCGCGAGGGTGCCGTGGAGATCGACCGCAACGGTGAAGCGCTTGTCGGGGGTCCCTGGCTTGTTGGGGGCCTTCTTGGAGTACCGTCGAGCAATCTCGGCCGGGATGAGGTATCCCCCAGAGGCTCCCGAGGCCCCGGAGAGCTTCACGACGGGTTCGGTCTCGACCGTCGAGGTTGGCTCTGCTTCCTTCTTCTCCGCGACTTCCTTGACGATGCCGATGGCTCCGGACTCATCGACCTTCTTGCCGTCTTGGAAGAGGGAATATTGGGTGACCCCCTTCCGATCGGTGTTGCGCTCGATCTTCCACTTGAACTGTCCCCGGGCCTCAAGGTTCCCGAGGGGAGTGCGATGCCATCGGAGAGCCGGACCAACGGGGGCCTCTTCCTCTTTGGCGACAATGGATTCATCGTTGTTGTCGCTTTGAAGTTCAGGAGCCTCGTCATCGTCCTCGTGACGGTATTCCCCGACCGGGTTCTTGCCCAGGGCCGCTTCGAGTCGTTCGTCCAGAGGGGGGTCCGAGGACCGACCAGTGCCCCACGCCACGACTGCGCCGTTGAGCACCGGGTCGTCGCCTCCGAACTCCCACGGCTCATCCCCGAAGAGGGCCTTGATCTGGTTCGGGGAGATTGCGGCCTTGTCCCACCGACTCTGAATCTCTCGCAGCATCTGCTCGGGGTCGTCAATGACGTGGTCATCAAAGAAGAAGATGCCATCTTCGTGGCCCGGGGTCTCCCGGATGATCTTCTCCGTGATGACCTCCCCGATGTACTTGAGTTCGGGGTTGATCCGGAACCGAACGAACTGCCGCTGGGGAGCGTAGGCCGATACATCCGAGGTCGGTTCAAGGCCCACGACTCCCTTGGGGACACCGTAGGCCGAGAGGATCATATCACGGCCCTGCTCCTCTCCCTCCTTGAAGGGAATCTCGTTGGGCTGTACCCCGATGTTCTTGACCTCGATGTCCGGTCCGGTGAGCAGAGGCTTGCCCCAGTTATCCTCTCCCTGGAACCGGGCAATCCACTTGGCGTAGAACCGGGCCAGGAATGCTTCGTCCGGGTCTGCGTAGGAGTCTCCGAGGAGGACGTGAAGGGCCGGGGCTCCTCCGTTCTTGAACATCGCGAGACGAGCACGCACCTGGCTCTCATAGGAGTCGATCCACTCCGAGATGGCCTGGGTAACGGCTGTCCCCTCGTACATGTTGAGAGGGGACTGATCGTAGAAGGACACGACCTGGTCATAGGGGACGTGCTGGAGCTGACCCCAAGGACTCTGGACCGCGTAGGAGAGAGGCCTCCCGTATCGGTCCGTCTCAAGCCGCATCCAGTGGGTCGGGATGATCCAGATTTCGACCGGGACCCCGAACCCGTTCCGCATCACCCACCAGTGGACCTGTCCGCACAGCCCCTTGAAGAGCATGTGGTAGGCCCATAGGTCATAGGCTACATAGTGCTCATTCGGACGACGGAAGAGACGAACCAGGGGGTGCTCGTCATCGTAGGGTTCAAACTCCTGGTGGTCCTTCGGGCCTCCGAGGGCCTTGTTGATGCGGGAGTAGAAAGCAGCCTTCGCCTTCCGTCCCCACTTCTTGCCCTTGCCCTTCTCGTCCCGGGTATAGACCCGGCCGATGTTCGGGGAGGCGGACCCAGCCACCTCACGGATCGTCGCTCCGATGGCAACGAATGTCCAGTACTTGTAGTGGAGGACCTGCTCCCAACGGTAGGCCTGACCGAAGTAGGCCGCTCCGCCGTAGGGAGGAGAGAACACGCGCGGAACTTGAGCCCCCTCGCGGTGCCGGACTCGCTCCGCCCAGGCTCTTGCTTTCTGGATCGAGTTCATAGGGGTCTCAAGGAGGGGGACCAGGCATTTGCCCGGCTGCGTAGTTCCGATCTCCGATCGCACGTCGAAGGTCGTCCAGGTTCTTCTCGGAGGGGTGGAAGAGAGCGCTGCTCAGTTCTCTCCAGCATCTCTCGTAGTGGTCGAGTTCTTCGAGACGCTCCTGCCAGAAATACCATTCCGTGTGGGGACGGTAGGCCTGCTGGAGTCTGACCCACTCGGTCCGGGCCTCGATCGTTGCGAGGGCCGGGTTGATCCCGTTTTGGTAGTGACGAAACCGGTTCACGTCCGAGAGGCAAACCTCGAACGTTGGAGAGGACACCAGACCCAGGTACAAGGCGACAGCACCCATGGAGTCGGGCCGGAGGGAATCGAACCCTCTATCCACTTGTTGGTTTAGGACAAGTGCTCTACCACTGAGCTAGGCCCGAATGAAGAGAGCGGCCCCCGATGGCAGAGGACCGCTCTCACCTGCACGCTCTGGCGTAACCCGAGAGCGTAGATTGAGGATCACCCCCTCTACTTCTTTGGCTTCTTGCCGGCCTCCTCCTTCTTGTCCTCGATCTCGGTGCGGTCGGTCACGTCCTTCGGCGCCGCAGCCGCGGTCAGTTCATCGACCTTGGCCTGGAGCGTATTGAGGTGGGTGAAGACGTACTCGAAGATCGTCGTCACGGCGCCCATCCAGTTCCCGACGAG
Source organism: uncultured Oleiharenicola sp. (assembly GCA_964392935.1). Lineage (GTDB taxonomy): Bacteria > Verrucomicrobiota > Verrucomicrobiia > Opitutales > Opitutaceae > Lacunisphaera. Next base: position 2,163 of record CAYMSE010000206.1, on the reverse strand, counting down.
AAGCTGGGGCATGGCGGCAACGATCGCGTCTCGACCCAGGGGGCCGTACTTCTGAACCAGGGCGATGATCTGCTGAAGCTTGTCGGCCGGGAGCTTCGCGATCAGCTGGTTGGCCTGGTGCTCATCAAACCCTCCCAACGACATCAACTGAGCATGCATGGGACCTACTCCTTCCTTTTGGGTTTCTCGTATCGAGTCTCGAACTGTAGGTGAAGCAGAATCAGCAGGTTGCGGTAGTCCGACGCTTGAGTTGAATCCTGGAAGCGAACGACCGCCCTCCTTGCTGAGTTGATTCTCAGGTTCTGGAGAACAGGGAAGAACCAGACCTTGATCACGGCCAGGTCCGGCTCAGAGACATTGTGAGCGGTGATGAACTGGAAGTCCTCTTCAGCCTTCTCCGATTCATCACTCACTGGAGTTCCTCCGGGGTCAACTACCCCCAGCAGGATCAGCGTCAACAAGACCTGAAGTAAGCCGGGGCCGAGACCGGAGCGTAGGTCACCCGCTTCCTCGGCACCGCAATCGGAGGCCGAGTGATCGCGGACCAGATAGCTCCCTCCTCGGTATCGGTCAACAGCCAGCGGAACTCCCCCTTGGCGTTGACGTACCCCACCTGCCTCTCTCCCCGGTAGAGGCCGTAGGTCCCGGTGTCTTGAGCCTCTACCCACTCCAGTTTACTCGGGCAGTTGGGGCAGGAGCATTCCACGCAAGTACAGCCCGGCCCCTCTTGACACGGGCAGTCGCAAGCTGCGCATCCGGTCTTCTTCTCGATGACCTTGAACGGGTCAATCTTCGGAGTCGGTTTCGGATCAACCGTTGCCTTGAACGGATCGATCTTGAACGGGTCCGCTCCAAGGCCGATTCCGACCCCGAAGACCAACCAGCTCAAGACGAGCAATCCAATGATCAGGTCCTTCACAGTGTCCTCCTTTGTACAAGAGTACCTCGTGAGGTTTCCCTCTAGAGGCGCTATACCCCAGACCGAGTTATTTGACCCCTACTCAAGCAGGGCCGTTACATGGAGGGAGAAGTGAACCGGGCGATGGTCAGACCGTTGATGAACCGGCGAGACCCCTGGAGCTTCCCGCAGCCGTTGTCGCCCCAGCCCTTCCAGGAGTTCTTGAGGATCGGGTCGAGGGGGAACTGCGAATCCGTACCCTCCTCGAAGTCCGCGGTGAACACCGAGTGCGACCACCAGTTGTAGTCCGTGACCGGCACTCCGAGGCCGAGCAGGAAGGCCGAGACCGACTGGATGTAGGCCTTGTGGGGATCGTCCGACCCGTCCCACCACAGCGTCAGCTTATGGTTCGCTGCGTTCGCCCAGCACTCGGGGGTTCCGTACCGGAGGTTGGCCGAACCCTGAGGCCAGAGGTCCTGGGAGGGGATTCCCTTCTGGATGGCGAACTCTGCGGACTCGGCATTCCAGCCCCCCTCGTCCCGACCGTTCTTGATCGTCGCTGCGACCGCAAAGGCCGAGAGAGCCACATAGGGTTCTCCCGAGGCGACACGCACGACCGAGACGGCCCCCGTTGTCGAATGAGCCCAGCAGTAGCCGAACCCGTCCTGGTCGATGATCGGCTGCTGGTGAGCCCAACGGGAGACCCGGGTGCCCCCCATTGCCTTGATATCGCGGAGTCGATCCTTCCACTCCTCGACCGGGACAATCATGTCCTCGGGGTAGGGCTGAGCCGCAGCGAGGTACCCGGTCGGATGGGTCTTGAAGTCGCGAGGGACGAGGCCCCGGGAGGCCATCGATCCGTCCGGGAGAGCCGGAGCTAGGTGATCCGTGTAGTTGGCATCGTTGATCACCGTCAGAGCGTTGTAGTTGTACATGGGACTCCTCTACAAGGTTTCGGGGACCTTTTCGAGGACCGAACCGATCAGCCCCTCATCGACGGGGGTAGGAGGTCGTGGAGCTTCTGAACCACTCCATCGTCGCTCGCCACCAGCTTCCTCTCTGCCTCGATGATCGCAGCGTCCTCGTCATCGATCCGGAGAACGAACCGGTGGGAGAGGAGCCGATCACAGTTGGATACGATCCGAGCACGAAGGTCGTCAAGCGTCATGGTTATTCCCAGGCCTTGTAAGCGAGGTAGACAACCCCGACGATCACGTTGATCGCCAGCATGAAGGCAACCCCGCAAGCGAACCCGGCCCGCCAGT
>CAYMSE010000205.1:0-4579 GCA_964392935.1 uncultured Oleiharenicola sp. | reverse complement strand
CATGGGGAGTGGGGTTGCGGGATGGGGAAGACAGGAAGCGGCGGCTAAGGTTTCGCGCCCGAGGCCTGCGTGAGGCGGCGCTTGGCGAGCCAGGTGTTGAAATTGTCGAGGACCACGGCAGCGATGACGACGGCGCCGATGATGATCTGGCTGTAATTCTGGTCGATGCCGAGGATGACGATGCCACTGGAAATCATCTGGATGATGAGCGCGCCGAGCACGGCGCCGAGGGCGGTGCCGCGGCCGCCGGTGAGGCTGGCGCCGCCGACCACCGCCGCGGCGATGACGTTGAGCTCATAGCCCTGGCCGTCGCCCGAGCTGGCGCTGCCGTAGTAGCCCAGCGCAATCAGCGCCGAGATGCCGGCGGTCAGGCCGGAGAGCAGGTAGACGCCGAGTTTCACGCCCTCGACGCGGATGCCGCTGAAGCGCGAGGCCAGTTCGTTGCCGCCGATGGCGTAGACGCGCCGGCCCGCGGCCAGGCGCGAGAGGAAGATCCAGCCGGCGGCCAGCACCGCCAGCATCACCCCGAGCGGCACGAGGCTGAGTCCGCCGCTGGTTTCCTTGCGGATGAGCTCGCGGAAGAGCGGGGGAAAGCCGCCGACCGACTGGCCCTTCGTGGCGACGAACGCGATGCCGCGCAGGATCGCCATGGCGCCGAGCGTGATGATGAAGGGGTGGACGCGGAGCGACACGATGAGCCCGCCGTTGGCGAGGCCGCAGGCGGAGGCCGTGCCGACGCACGCCGCGGCGCCCGCGAGCACGGCAAGCCACGGCGAGGTGGCGGCGGCCGGACCCTCGGGCCCGAAGTGCCGGAAGGCCAGGGCCCCCATCACCGAGGCCAGCGCGTAGATCGAGCCCACTGACAGGTCGATGCCGCCCGCGATGATCACGATCGACATGCCGACCGCCATGATGGCGATGAAGCTGGTGTCCTTGGCCAGCTGGGCGAGGTTCTGGGCGTTGAGGAACTTGTTCTTCTCGACGAAGGCCGGGACCCGCTCGCCCGCGGCGTTGGTCGTGAAGACGCGCTCGCGCGTGCCGTCCGCGGCGATCGAGAACACCGGGGTGCGCACGCTGCCGCTGAACACCGTGAGCAGCACCCCGAGCGCGAGGATGACCAGCAGCAGGCCGCTTTCCTGAAAGCGAAACAGGTGGCGTAGGGGCGACGACATGGGGCGTGGCGGGCGGGACGCTGAATTCACCGTCCGCGCCTCCCGCCGTCAAACAATTACACCTCCCGGGGCGCCGCTAAATCCCGGCCGCGATGCCATTTAGGCGGGAGGCCGAAAAACGCCGAGAATCCCCTTGCCAAGGCCTCGCGCGGCCTGTGTTTTCGCCCCTCCTGTTCCTTCAACCGAACTCTCAACCTCAACCGCAGTAGTAACGATCGCAAGGCGGCCCAGTTGGCCGACCTGTGTCTCGTCACGACATAGATCATCATGAACGTCACTCCGAAAGACCTCCTCGACGCCGGCGTCCACCTCGGTCACCAGACCAAGCGCTGGAACCCGCGCTCGAAGCCCTACGTGTTCGACCACCGCCAGGGCATCACCATCATCGACCTCGAGAAGACCCACGCGCAGCTGGAAAAGGCCTGCAACTTCATCGAGAACCTCGTCGCCCACGGCGACGACGTGCTGCTCGTAGGCACCAAGCGCCAGGCCCAGGAACTCGTCCGCGAGGCCGCCACCGCGACCGGCATGCCCTACGTGACCACCCGCTGGATGGGCGGCACCCTCACCAATTTCGAGACGATCAAGAAGTCGCTCGCGAAGTTCAAAAAGTACCAGTCCATGGACGCCAGCGGCGAGCTGGCCAAGCTCCCCTCCAAGGAGGAGTCCGCCATCCGCCGCGAGATGGCCCGCATGACCCGCAACTTCGACGGCATCGCCAGCATCAACGGCCTGCCGGGCGCGGTGTTCGTGATCGACGTCAGCTACGAGGAGATCGCGGTGCGCGAGGCCGCCCGCATGAACATCCCGTCGATCGGCCTGGTCGACACGAACTCGGACCCGACCCTGCTGACCTACCCGATCCCGGGCAACGACGACGCCACCAAGGCCGTGCGCATCATCGTCGAGACGATCGTCGCCGCCATCACCGCCGGCCTCGCCCACCGCGAGGCTCGCCGCGCCACCCCGGCCGAGAACGCCGCGGCCGCCGCCACCGGCGAGGTCGACCTCGACAAGGTGCCGATCCCGGCGAACCTCAAGGATGTCGTCGAGGAGAAGCCCGCCGTCACCCCGCGCAAGCGCACGACCCGCACCGCCAGCGCCAAGAAGGCCACCGTCACCACCGACGAGGTCTGAGCGCCGCCCACCCGTCTAAAACCATGTCCACCGTCACCACCGCCATGATCAGCGAGCTCCGGGAGAAAACCGGGGCCGGTCTGCTCGATGTCAAGAAAGCGCTCGATGAGGCCAAGGGGAATGCCGAGGAAGCCATCACGATCCTCCGCAAGAAGCTCGGCAACAAGATCGACAAGCTCGCCACCCGCGCGACGAAGGAAGGCCTGGTGCATTCCTACATCCACGTCGGCGGCAAGGTCGGCGTGCTGGTCGAGGTCAACTGCGAGACCGACTTCGTCGCCAAGACCGACGACTTCAAGTCGTTCTGCCAGGACCTCTGCCTGCAGATCGCCGCCGCCGGCCCGCTCTACGTGCGCCGCGAGGACGTGCCCGAGGCCGACCTGGCCAAGGAGCGCGACATCGCCGCCGCGCAGATGCAGGGCAAGCCCGCCGCCGCGATCCAGAAGATCGTCGAGGGCAAGCTCGAGAAGTTCTACTCGCAGGTCGTCCTCCTGGACCAGCCCTTCGTGAAGGACCCCGAGGGCAAGAAGACCATCAAGGACCTGCTGACCGAGAAGGTCGGCAAGCTCGGCGAGAACATGCAGATCCGCCGCTTCGTGCGGTTCCAGCTCGGCGCCTGACGCCCGGCTACCGATTGAAATTCGAAGCCGCACCGTCAGGTGCGGCTTTTTATTTTCGCCACCGCCAATCCGCACCGGCGAATCGCCAACCATCCGGACAGGCTCGGAACCGCGGCTTTATTCGTGTTCATTAGTGTGCATTAGTGGTTTCCCTCCCTCATGAAAGTCACGCACGGCCAGATCATCGCCCGTGGGCTCGCCAACCGGTGCCCGAACTGCGGCGGCCACCACCTGTTCAAGCCCGGCAAGCCCTTCGACCTGAACCCGGCCTGTCCCGACTGCGGCCTGCGCTTCGAGAAGGACGAGGGCTTCTTCCTCGGTGCGATGTCGCTCAACTACGGCATCACGCTGGTCTGCTTCCTCGTGCCCGTGCTGTTGCTCTGGCTGACCAAGGTCATTGGCGACCGGACCGCGGTGATCCTGGCCGTCGTCGGCTCCTTCGTGGTGCCGCTGCTCCTCTACCGGTCGTCCCGCAGCTGGCAGCTGATGCTCTACTACTCCTTCCTCCCGCAGCACCTCCCGGCGAACAGACGGGAGCTGGAGAACGAGGACGAGAACGTCTGAGGGCCGCGGGGCGGCAGGGACCAGGGACCAAGGACCAAGTGCCACGACGACGTGAATTCCGCCGTTCGAACCATTGGGGCCCAAGCTCGGGGTCGCGTCGCACATTTCCCACAGTGATCCGGTGCTCACAGAGAAATGAGATTCGCGGCGTGGGAACACGCTTGCGGCTGGGCAGTGCGAAGTTTGTCAGTCGCCTCGATTGTGCCGACCAACGCTCATTCGAGCCAAGGTTGGCATTGCAGTATCTGCGTGCGAAATGCGCGACCGGACCCTACAATTCGTATCTCTGACGAGATGTTTGCACTGTCCGGTAGCGTTCAGAAAATCTCCGATCGGTGTCGCCGAATTTCGACCCGAATCACTGCGATGCTTGTCATGATGGCGTTCGTGATGGAATGCCATGGTAAGGATGGAGCGATAATTGTCGCCAAATCAGGAGGCGAAGTCCGTGTGAATGGCGACCGCTTGCAGACGAGGGGGGGCGGAACAAGGCCTCGCCTACGAGAAGGAGATACAATTGCCACCGGCAATCATGGCTCGGCGGTACTTCTTTTTGAGTGTGGTGTGGGTGGATACGCGGGACCCAATACTCACCTTACGGTGCTGGAGTCCAAACTGACACCGTTCACACAGACGCCGCAGCCAGGCGTCGCCAACCACGATGTAGAAACAGTGGTTCGGTTGCGGCTGGACTCAGGAGAAATCGCAGCAGAAGTGCCTTCAATGGCCACAGCATCTCAGTTCAGCGTCGAAACACCTTCCGGAACAATATACTTTCGGTCGATTGCCTCCTTTCGATTGCGATTCGGGCAGGCTGAAAACACGCCCTTCGCAACACGGCGACTCGACCTTGTGATCGCGCGTGGTCACGCAATCTACGTGCCTGATGGAACTGCGGACACGCCAGTAGATATTCCTCCGGAATACCGCTTGAGCGTGGAGGTTGGAGCGAAGACCGACGACAATATGAAAAGCGCCTCCGCAAATCGAATGAACATTCAATCCGTTGATTCCGTAGCGAAAAACGAGGTGCTCTTATTGCTGTTCCGAAATGGTCTCACATCGCCCCCTGAATAGGTAGTCGGA
>CAYMSE010000204.1:0-8431 GCA_964392935.1 uncultured Oleiharenicola sp. | reverse complement strand
GTCCCGCAGCGCCAGGTTGGTGACGGTGCGCACGGCCAGGCGGAGGGACTCGGCGGTCGTGATGCCGTTCTCGAGCAGGATGGCGACGGTGTGCGAGAACTTGAGCACGAGGATGCGCCGTGCGTAGCTGCCGGTGAACGGCAGGCGCAGCAGCCACGCGTCGGTCAGGCGCCGGCCCGCTTCGGTCTGGCGGCTGCGCCACCAGCCGACGGCGGCCAGGCCCAGGCCGATCACCAGGAAGGGACCGTAGAGCAGGAGGAAGTTGGCGATCCAGACCAGCACCTGCGTCGCCACCGGCAGGTGGCCGCCGAGGGAATTCAGCAGCACCTGGAGGCGAGGCAGGAGAAAGAAGAGGAAGAACAGGATGACGCCGATCGCCAGCGCGCACACGAAGACCGGGTAGGCCAGAGCCGTGACCAGGTGTTTCCGGAGTTCGCGCTGTTCGGTGAAGTGCCGGATGAGGCGGGCCAGCACGTCGCGCAGGCTGCCGGTGGCCTCGCCCGCGGCGATCAGGCTGGTGGTCTGGCTGTCGAAGACCTGCGGCAGATCCGACATCGCGTCCGAGAGCGTCCGGCCCTGGCTCAGCTGTTCCCACAACGCCGCGGCGAGCGAGCGCAGCGGCGGGTCCTGGAGGCGCAGCGCGAGCAGGCGGACGCCCTCGCCGGCGGAGAGACCGCCCCCGACGAGGCGGTGCAGGGCATCGAGGAAGGGCAGGCGGAGCTTCCGCGTCCAGCGCGCCGGGTTGCGGGCGGCCGCCGGCGCGGGGGCGGCGGTGCCGGTGCCGGCCTCCCGGACCTGCAGGGGACGCAGGCCGCGGGCGGACAGGGCGCGCAGCGCGTCGCGCCGCGTGGGGGCATCGAGGCTGCCCGACTGCGCCTGGCCGCCGGCATCCCGTGCGGTGTAGGAGAAGCGGGCCATGGCACTCAGGCCTCGCCCAGCGAGACGACGCGCAGCAACTCGTCGAGCGTGGTCTGGTGCGAGCGCACCTTGGCCCAGCCGGACTGGGCGAGCGTGTGCATGCCCTTGTCGCGGGCGGCGCGGGCGAGGGCGCGGGTGGACTCGCGGCCGACGATCAGGTCGTGGTGCTCGCGCGGATGGAAGATCTCGAAGATGCCGACGCGGCCGCGGAAGCCCGTGTGGCGGCAACGGACGCAGCCGGCGGCGGCGGGCAGCACGCCCACGGCCTCGGCGTCGGCCGGGTCGAGGTTGAGGGCCGCGAGCGTCGCGCGCAGCGCGGCCCGGTCGGCCGGCGTCGTGCGCAGGCAGTCCGGGCACAGCCGCCGCACGAGGCGCTGGGCGATGACGAGCTCGACGGCGGAGGCGACGAGGAACGGCTCGATGCCCATGTCGACGAGCCGCGTGATGGCGCCGGCGGCGTCGTTGGTGTGCAGGGTCGAGAACACGAGGTGGCCGGTCAGCGAGGCGCGGATGGCGATGTCCGCCGTCTCGCGGTCGCGGATCTCGCCGACCATGATCACATCGGGGTCCTGGCGGAGCACGTGGCGCAGCGCGTCGGCGAAGTGCAGGCCGATCTCCGGCCGCACCTGCATCTGGTTCGCGCCCGGCACCTCGTACTCGATCGGGTCCTCGATCGTGACGATGCGCAGCTCGGGGGCGTTGATCTTGCGGAGAAAGGCGTTGAGCGAGGTCGACTTGCCGGAGCCGGTCGGGCCGGTCACGAGCACGAGGCCGTGCGGGAAGTCGAGCACGCGGCCGATTTGCTGCTGCTCGGTCGCCGTGAGGCCGATGCGGTCCATCGAGTACGCCTCCTTGCGCTGGTTGAGCAGGCGGAGGCTGACGCTCTCGGCGTAGATCGTCGGGATGGTGGAGACGCGGATGTCGAGCGAGGTGTCGCCGGACCGGAAGTTGATGCGGCCGTCCTGCGGCAGGCGGCGCTCGGAGATGTTGAGGCGCGCCATGATCTTCAGGCGCGAGATGATGGCGTCCTGGTAGCGCAGGAGATTGTCCGGCACCGGCACGGGCACGAGCAGGCCGTCGACGCGGTAGCGGATGCGCAGCTGGCCCTCCTGCGGCTCGAAGTGCACGTCGGTGGCCTGGTCGGCGACGGCCTGGTTGAGGATTTCGGTGACGAACCGGACGACCGCGGCGTCGGCGTCGGCGTCGAGGTCGCTGGCGGTGACGGTGGCGGCGGCGGGGAGGGCGTCGTCCTCCTCGAGGCTGCTGGCGCCGACGCCGTAGTGGGCGGCGATGAGCTGGCGGACCTGGGAGGATTCGGCGAGGGACCAGCGCAGGCGGCGCGGCGTGAAGGTGGCGAGCCAGGCGTTGATCTTGGCGTCGGGCGGCCAGCTGGTGACGAGCGCGAGCTCGGCGGGCGTTTCGCCCGGGGTGGCCATCGGCACGACCTGGAAGTCGTGGGCGAGGCGGGCGGGCAGGAGCGTGAGGTCCTTCTCGGCCACCTGCGGCCCGACGACGACGGGCAGGCTGCTGGCGGCGGCGAGCTGGGCGAGGGCGGCCTCGGGCGCGGCGCCGAGCAGCGAGGCGAGGAGTTCCTGCCGGCCGGCGCGCGGGCACTCGGCGAGCTGTTGCGCCTGTTCCGGGGTCAGCCGGTCAGCCAGCGCGGCGGGCAGCGGGGCAACGGCGGGCATGGCGGCGCCTCAGGGGCGGGACGGCGGGGCGGCGGGCTCGGATCCCAGCGCGGCGCGCACCAGGTCGCGCTGCGGGCCGGCGTCGATCCGCTGCAACGCCTCGGCGTTGTCCGCGGAGGTGTTGGTCAGCACGTGCGGCCGGAGGAAGAAGAGCAGGTCGGTGCGGTCGTCGGAGCGGGTGCGCTTGCCGAGCAGGTCGCCGACAATCGGCACGGGGCCGAGCCGGTTGGTGGTCTTGCCGCGGGCGACGCGCTGCAGGCCGCCCAGGACGATGATCTCGCCGTCGCGCACGCTGATGAAGGACTGGGTCTGGCGCTTGCCCACGCGGGGCTGCGAATTCCCGTCGATGGTCACCTCGCCCAGCACGTCGCTGACTTCCTGCATGATTTCCAGCTGCACCGAGCCGTCATTGCCGATCAGGGGCTTCACCTTCAGGTCGACGCCGATCTCCTTTTCGCTCAGGGTCGTGCGGCCGAACCCGGTCGTGCCCACGCCGGTCGAGGTGCCGCCCACGTCCGAGAGGAAGCTGCTGATGACCGGGCGTTCCTCGCCGACGAAGATATGGCCTTCCTTGTTGTGGCTGGTGGTGATGACGGGCTGCGAAAGGATGGTGGTGAAATTCTTGCGCGGCGTGGTGGTCAGGCCGATGTCCGCGGCGAGGTCGGTGCTGCCGGTGGAGCTGTTCGTCGCCGTGCCGTTGGAAACGGTGGTGCCGGCGCCGGAGCCGCTGAAGCCCACGAGCTTGTTGGCGCGGACGTTGAGGCCGAGCGTCGTGATGCCGCTGGTGGTCTCGTCGTTGAGGGTAACCTCGGCGATGACGACCTCGATGCGCACCTGGGAGAGCAGGACGTCGATCTTCTCCACCAGGGCGCGGATGAGGCGGATGTCGTCATTGGTGCCGGAAACGATGAGGGCGTTGCTGCGTTCCTCCGGCAGGATGGTGAGGAGTTCGCTGAATTGCTGGCTCGATTCGATGCCCGGCAGCGCGGCGAGGGCGGCGGCGGCGGGCGCATTGGGCGCGGCGTTGGGGGTCGGCGTGACCACGTTGGGCCGGCCGGTCTCGCCGGCGGCCTTCGACGCGGAGTTGCGCCCCTGCACCAGCTGGCTCAGGAGGGTGGCGATGTCCTTCGCCGTGGCGTTCTTGAGGAAGATGACCTCGTTGCGCGTGTTCGGGTCGGCCTGGACGTCGAGCTTCGCGACGAGGTCGTCGAAGAACGGCTGCTGGCGCACGTCGGAAATGAGGATGACCTGGTTGGTGCGGTCGTCGGCCTGGTAGCTGGTGGCGGCGCCGAGCTGCATTTGCAGCGGGCCGCCGAGCAGGGTGCGCAGCTGGTTCACGACGTCACTGGCCTTGGCGGAGTGGAGCGAGTAGAACTTCGTGGCGTTGTTCTCGAGGAACGGCCGGTCCAGCCGCTCGAGCAGGGCCTCGATGCGCTGGAGGTTGCTGATGGAATCGGTGACGAGGGCGGAGTTGGACTTCTCGAAGATCACCGGGGCGGCCCCGAGCCCGGGATTGAGCAGCCCGGAGATCTGCGGCAGGAACTCGGCCACGCGGAGGAATTTCGGCGAGAACAGCTTGCTCGCGATCTGGCCGCTGGGCGGCAAGTCCTTGGCGGGACCCTCGATGAACGTCGGCGACTCGGTGCGTGCGAGGTTGAGGGCGGTCACCTTGAGGAACCGGGTCCCGAGCGGGGTGACGGCGACGCCGTTGAGGTTGAGCAGCGTCTCGAGCGCGAGGATCGCCTCCTCGCGGCTGACCGGCTCGTCGAGTGTCAGCGTGTAGGCGCCGGCGGGCAGGGCCGACGGGCGGAGGAGGGTGCGGCCGGTCCAGCGCTCCAGCAGGTTGAGCACCTGGTCGATGGACTCGTTGCGCAACTTGATGGGACCGACCGTGTCGGTGCCCCGGACCTCCGGGGCGACCAAGGTGGCCGCCGGCGCCGGCGCAACCGGGCGAGGCGGGGCGGAGTTCTCCTGCGCAATGCCGCTGGCATGCGAAAGCAGGAGCAGCGCTCCCACCGCCAGCATGCGGCCCACGGTGGTCGGGTTTTTGGGGCCAGTTTCCATCATACTTTTAGGGGCATCGGACAGGGACAAGGGTTGCGGCTTGGGTAAATACGGTAATGGCATCGACGTAAAGGCCGGAAGCGGTCCTTTCTGCCCTGCACCAAATTGTTACGTATGAATGGTCCACGTCGGCCGCGCTGATCAGCATCCGGTCGTTGACCGGAGATGGCGTCCCGCGGTTCCGCGATCCTCGGATAGGGTCCGCAGCGAATTCAGAAAGACTGCAGCCGGGGTCGCGGCCCCGGGCGAAAGCGGGACCAGGCCGCGAGGCAAGCGGGTCGGCGACCACGACTACAACATTGCTTGGCGGGTTTGACGCCCGACCCCTGGTTCCTCGCCCGCACCCATTCCCCTCACTTCAGCGCCTGGTAGATCACCGGTTTGAAGCGCCGATTCAGGGTGTTGCCGCCGTCGGGACGCAGCTGGGTGAACAGGACGGCGATGAGTCTTTCCTTCGGGTCGACGAGGTATTGCGGGAAGTACGCGCTGCCCCAGCCGTAGGCGCCCGGGCCGACGAGTTCGCCGCCCTTGCCGGGATTCTCGTTCACCCAGAAGCCGAGGCCGAAGGCCTTGCTGTCCCCGGTGTAGAGGTCGCCGGTGTGGTTGACGTGCATCAGCTGGACCGTGCGCGGGCTCAGCAGCCGCACGCCGTCAAGCTCGCCGTCGTTGAGCAGCATCTGCAGGAGCCGGCCGTAGTCCGACGCGGTCGAGTACATCCCGGCGCCGCCCGAGAAGAGCTTGCGCGGGCCGTCGATGAAGTCCGTGCGCCGCGAATCCTCCTCGCGCACCAGCTTGCCGTGCTCGAGGCCGTACACCACCGCGAGGCGCGAGGCCTTCTCCGGTGGCAGGTAGAAACCGGAGTCGACCATCTTGAGCGGCTGGAAGATGTGCTCGGCGCAGAACTGGTCGAGCGGCTGGCCGGAGACGACCTCGACGAGGTAGCCGAGCAGGTCGGTGCCGTAGCCGTAGTCGAACGCCTCGCCCGGGTGATGGGCGAGCGGCAGCGTGGCGAGGCGCTTCATCGCGTCGCCGATGGTCTCGTCGTGGTCCATGAGGTACCAGCCATAGAGCTTCGCCTTCTTGTAGTCGTCGATGGCGAGGAAGTCGCCATAGGTCAGGCCCGCGGTGTGCGTCATCAGGTCGTGGATGGTGATCGCCCGCCGGGCCGGCACGGTGACGTACTTGACGTCGGCCGGCGAGCCCGGGGGCGGCGGCACCGCCACGACCGACCGAGCGTACTCCGGGATGAACTTGCCGACGGGGTCGCTGAGCATGAAGCGCCCTTCCTCGTAGAGCATGAGCGCGGCGATGGTCGTCACCGCCTTGCTCATCGACGCGATGCGGAAGATGGCGTCGGTGCGCATCGGCACGTGGTGCTCGATGTCATTCAGGCCGTAGCCGCGGAAGACCACGTCCTGGCCGTCGCGGCGCAGCAGCATGACGGCGCCGGCGAGCTGCCCGCGCTCGATCTCCGTCTCGATCACGCGATCGAGGCGCTGGAGGCGCGCGGGATCAAAACCGAGCGCCGCCGGATCGGCGGCGCGGGCGGCCGGCGTTGCCACGCAGAGCAGCGCGGCGCCGAGGACGAGCGGGCGGGGAAAAAGGCGGAGGAACATGGGGGAGGGGGAAAACTTGAAAGCGGGAATCTGGAATCGAGAATCTTGAAATCGGCAGGAAAGCGGAGGCTGAGATTTTCAGTTTTTCGATGACCGCTTCATGATTTCAAGATGAGTGGGGAAGGCATCGCGAGCTTCGGGACCGGTGCCGGGCGCGCCGGCGGCTCCGCGACTCAGGCCGGCTCCAGCTCGACCGGGTTCGTGAGAGCGCCGATTTTCTCGATCTCGATCGTGACGGTGTCGCCCGGACGCAGCCACCGCGGCTGGGGCTTGCGGGCCATGCCGACGCCCTGCGGCGTGCCGGTGAGGATGACGGTGCCGGGCACGAGCGTGGTGCTGCCGCTCAGGTACTCGATGAGCGCCGGCACGTCGAAGATCATGTCCGAGGTGTTCGAGGCCTGCACCCGCTCGCCGTTCAGGGTCGTCGAGATTGCAAGCGCGTTGGGCTGGGGGATCTCGTCGGTGGTCACGAGGCGCGGCCCGAGCGGCGCGAAGGTGTCGAAGAACTTCCCGCGGCACCACTGGCCGCCGCCGAGCTTGATCTGGTGGTCGCGCGCCGAGACGTCGTTGGCGCAGGTGTAGCCGAGCACGTGCTCGAGCGCGCGGGCGCGGCTGACGTTCTTGGCCGCCTTGCCGATGACGACGGCAAGTTCGCACTCGTAGTCGACCTCGTCGCTGCGGAGGTGCTGCGGGATGAGGATGGGGGCGCCGGGATGCTGCAGCGCGTTGATGCCCTTCACGAAGAGGATCGGGCGCTCGGGCACCTTGGCCTTCGTCTCCTCGGCGTGCTGGCGGTAGTTCAACCCAATGCAGAGAATCTGCACGGGCGCCACGGGAGCAAGGAGCTTGGCGACGTGCGCCCGGTCGGCGGTCACGCGGAATTCGCCGAAGACGTCGCCGTCGATGCGGAACGCGGAGCCTTCGGGTTGTTCGCTGCCGTAGTGGATGAGACCGGCGCGGTCGAGGTAGCGGATGATTTTCATGGAGGTCGAAGGTCGAAGGTCGAAGGTCGAGGGTCGAGGGTCGAAGGTCGAAGGTCGAAGGTCGAAGGTCGAAGGTCGAAGGTCGAAGGTCGAAGGTCGAAGGTCGAAGGTCGAAGGTCGAAGGTCGAAGGTCGAAGGTCGAAGGTCGCGTGAAGTATAAAGCCTAGCCGGTTTGACCGCCTGCGTCCATCCTGTCCATGAGGTCCCTGGCGTCCCTGGCTCCCGCGCTCATCGCGCGGACTTCGCCCGCAGCTGCTGCCACACGGCACCGGTCGGGAAGGTATGGGCGGCGAGGGAAGCGGCCTTCATCTCCGCGCTCGTGCCGGGCTTCGCCGGCGCCTGGTAGCGGCCGCGGCGGACGACGCACGGGTCGACGAAGTGCTCGTGGAGGTGGTCGACGAACTCCGTGACGCGGCGCTCGAGCGAGCCGCTCACGCAGACGTAGTCGAAGATCGATTCGTGTTGCACGTACTCGCACAGGCCGACGCCGCCGGCGTGCGGGCACACCGGCACGCCGAACTTCGCGGCGAGGAGGAGCACGGCCACGACCTCGTTCACGCCGCCGAGCCGGCACGAGTCGATCTGGCAGAACGAAATCGCGCGGGCCTGGAGGAGCTGCTTGAACATGACGCGGTTCTGGCAGTGCTCGCCGGTGGCGACGCCGATGCCGAGGGGTTCCATCGCCCGGGCGATGGCGGCGTGGCCGAGGACGTCGTCGGGCGAGGTCGGTTCCTCGATCCAGAGCGGGCGGTACGGCGCGAGCGCCTGCATCCAATCGATGGCCACGGGCACGTCCCAGCGCTGGTTGGCGTCAACCATCAGCGTGCGGTCGGGCCCGATCTCGGCCCGGAGCAGCGCCGCGCGGCGGACGTCGTCGGCGCGGTCGGCGCCGACCTTCATCTTGAAGTGGGTGAAGCCGTCGGCGATCGCCTCGCGGCAGAGCCGGCGGATCTTGTCGTCCGAGTAGCCGAGCCAGCCGACCGACGTCGTGTACGCCGGATAGCCGTTGCGACGAATCTCGGCCTCGCGATCGGCTTTCGTCTTCTGCTGCCGCTCGAGAATCTCGAGCGCTTCGTCAGGCGTGAGCGCATCGGTGATGTAGCGGAAGTCGATGCACGACACGATCTGCCGCGGCGTCATGTCCGCGAGCAGCTTCCACACC
>CAYMSE010000203.1:0-3706 GCA_964392935.1 uncultured Oleiharenicola sp. | reverse complement strand
GGGAAAAATGGATGATGATCGCGGACATTCCATTGGTTGCTGTGGTGGTGCCGATATCAACCTTCATTATAATCTCAGGACCTTCGTTAGTCACCTCGGCCGTTCTAGCGATCTCCAGTTTTTTAGAAATAAGTCTTGCATTGGTGTCGCTAAGCCTCCTTAAGTATTTTCGGATCCAAAGAGGATTTGAGTGCACCATGAATAGCCCCGAGAGAAGGGTAGGGTCAGCGTGTGCGCGATATGCCGGCCTGCATGATGGCTGAGTATTCAGCGAAGGTGGGAGAAGTAACCCCCCACCCCCCCCGGATTTCTACCACCCTGCCCACGATTGCAGTGCTGGGTAAATTGAGCAGCCCCGCCATGCCGGGGAGGCGAGGGCGGGGCTGTGGGAGAAGGACAAGGTCATCAGGCCATCCGTGACCCGAGCCAGAGCATCCATGCCGGGGATAAACGGGAGGCGGGCGACAATGTTGCGGAAGGCCGAGGGCAATTTACAATCGGCGGCCATGTCTCAGCTGCTCCCATCGGGTAAGCCCCAACTGCTCGCCATCATTGGCGTGGACAAGGCAAAGGCTGTCCAGTGTGATCATTGCCGCCACCGGGTTTGGGTTGAGATTCACATGGTGCAGATCGCAGCCGGGGTAATTGAATGCTGGGGTAGCCGGTGCTGGGCAAATGAGATCGGAGCCGGCCGAGCGACACCTATGCAACCATTGCTGCCGTGGCTCAAAGGTAGGGATCTCACCGATGAAGAGCGTGAGCTTCTGGCCAACAACCGGGTGGAGTTGATAGAGCGATTTAAGGCCCAGAAGGAGGAACGCAAGCGGCGGGAGGAGGCCGCCGAAAGGGCTGAAGCAGTCCGAAAGGCCGAGGAGCAGGATAACGTCCCGATTTATGCGCACATTTGAAAAAGCAGACTCTCCGCGGGAAGGTGTTGTTGCTTAACGACGACCCCTAACCAACGGAGAGCTGCATGGACAAGGTAACAGAATCGACACAGGAAGTGGGAACGGCCCCAGGATCTGGCCCGCTGACAGAGGCCTTCACGGTGGATGCCGCCAAGGTGCGGGCCCACGTGGATGAAGTGGTGCGAAGCTCGGTGGAACAGACCTTAAATGCCCTTCTGGATGCCGAGGCCGACCGGCTGTGCAATGCCGGGCGGTACGAGCATTCCCCGGACCGGCAGGACACCCGTGCCGGCAGCTACAAGCGCAAGTTGGCTACCAAGGCCGGGGAGGTGAACCTGCAGGTGCCCAGGCTGCGGAAGCTGCCCCTGGAGACCGCCATCATCGAACGCTACAAGCGTCGGGAATCCTCGGTAGAGGAAGCACTTGTGGAGATGTACCTGGCCGGGGTCTCCATGCGGCGGGTCGAAGACATCACCGAAGCCCTCTGGGGCGTGAGAACAAGTGCCAGCACGGTCAGCCAGATGGCCCAGAAGGTCTATGGCCAGATCGAGGCCTGGCGCAACCGGAAGATCGAGGGCCAGCATGCCTACGTCTATCTCGACGGCATCTGGCTCAAAAGGAGCTGGGGCGGCGAGGTCAAGAACGTGGCGGTGCTCATTGCCATCGGGGTGGACCAGGAAGGCTGCCGGGAGGTCCTGGGCGTATCTGAGGGGGCCAAGGAGGACGCCGAGAGCTGGCGCAGCTTCCTGCGGCGCCTCAAGGAGCGGGGCCTCGCTGGCGTGAAGCTATTCGTCACTGACAAATGCCTGGGCCTGATCGAATCCCTGGCGGAGTTCTATCCCCAGGCAGCCTGGCAAAGGTGCGTGGTTCACTTCTACCGCAACGTGTTCACGGCGGTGCCCTCGGGCCGTGTCCGGGAGGTTGCCGCCATGCTCAAGGCGATCCACGCCCAGGAGGACAAGGCGGCAGCCCAGGAGAAAGCCCGGGCCGTGGTAGCCAAACTGCGGGAGATGAAGCTGGCGAAGGCGGCAGCACTCGTGGAAGAGGGCGTGGAAGAGACCATGAGCTATTACGCATTCCCACGGGAACACTGGCGCTGCCTCAGGACCAACAATCCCATGGAACGGCTCAACCGCGAGGTACGCCGGCGCACCCGCGTGGTGGGCGCCTTCCCGGATGGCCAAAGTGCCCTGATGCTGGTGGCTGCACGATTACGCCACACCGCCGGCACCAAGTGGGGTACTCGAAGGTACATGGACATGAACCGGTTAAAAGAACACGAGCAGATGATCAATCAGGCAACATCCCCCGCGGCCGCGTGAGCCGCGTCGCGTGGCAAAAAGGCCCTCGCCTCCCCGGCTCGGTCCTTTTCGCCACGCGAGTTCCTGCGGAAGAATGCTTTTTAAATGTGCGCAACTTGACGGACACTACCCGGCTCCGGGAATCACCCGCCCCTGCACCTCTTCCAGAGCCGTGGTCATGGCCTTCTTGAGCTCCCGGCTCACCTGCGATTTGCTGATCCCCACGGCATCTGCGGTCTGGTCCAGCGTCTTTTTATACTTCCGCGTCGAGACAGAGCCGCCCAGGGCCACCGCCATCACGCGGCCGGCCAGCTTCGGATCATGCTTCAACGCGGTATAGGCCGGTGGTTCCACTTCCACCGTCCGGCCCTGTGGATCGGGCATGCTCCGCAGACGCGGCCGCTTCACGCGAAGCTTGCTCTTGCCCATGACCACGATGCCTTTCTGATGGCCGTGGCGGCGCACCGCGCCATGCACAGAGTCCGCAGGCGCTGGCACGGCCTTGCCCGCATGCGGCATGCCGGCAAGCGCGCTGGCCGAGAGTTCCAGCAGCCCTTCAATGGCCGCCACGCCCACGCCGTGGGCAAACTCGTGGAGTTGCTCTTTGGCGTCGATGAGCAGTTCCAGGATCGGCAGAAACTGCTGCCCGCCCCCGGCGAAGAATTCGACGACCGCCTGCTTGCGGCTGTCACTGTCGGGAATGTACGCTTCCATCGGGTGGTCTCCTTGGAATCAGGACGTAGAACATCCGAATCCTAACGCAGGATTCAGTTTCCAAGGGGCCACCTGCTTTTTTCAACCTTCAACTACCGGCGGGACAGTTTCCATTCACAACCTGGGAAATGTTATTCTCAACTCAACTGCAGGCAAGAAAATCAATGTAAGCGGGCCCAATGGCAAGCTAACCGGTGATGGAGCCATCATCGGCGATGTCGTGGTTGGAAGTGGTGCCAGTGGCACCGCGCAAGTTCAGCCAAACGCTGTGACATTCGACCACCTGTACGTCAGCGGTGACTTTACGGCTACTAACCCAGTTGTCTTCTCGATCACGAGCGACGGTGCCAATGACGGCATAACCGGCGCCATGAATTCCACTATCCTCGCGGTCGGAGGCACACTCGATATCACGGGTCAGAGCTTTGCAAGCATGATCTCGTTGAACCTTCCAGGTGGCACCTGGTCAGGTGGGGACATCCCGATCATGGTGGCCCACAATATCACTGGGACGTTTACGGATTGTTCCTGGGGCTCTACGCCTCCGGTTACACTTCCAACCCTGAGCGGCGGTCTCCACTGGGAATTGCAGATCAACTCCGCATCTGTCGATGATCCCGATCCCCCCGGGTTCTTGTATGGTGGAAGCGACTACCTTGTCGAGTTGGTGGCCGTGCCATAACCAATTTGCCGGACACCACGGCCCGCGTTCGCCCCCCCTGGCATCGCGGGCTGCTCCTTTTCGTCGTCGGGAGTCGAAACGCGGGAAGCGACACGGGGAGG
>CAYMSE010000202.1:0-8213 GCA_964392935.1 uncultured Oleiharenicola sp. | reverse complement strand
AGCTGGTCAAAGTCATAGCCGGCCCCGAGGCGGAGCTTCAGCTGGTAATCCCGCTGCGCACCCTCGAGGTGCAGGGCCTGCCAGTTCACGCGCACATGCTGCGGCTTGCGTGCGGTGACCATCAGGTCGGTGTCCTGCGTGGTGACTTCCACGCAGGAAGCGTCCACTCCCGGGACATAGACCGCGAGCTTCAGCGCCTGCGGGAGGTCGCGGAACTCGTAGTGCGGCGAACGAAACTCGGACTTCGTGTTCGCGGCCGGGTAGGTTTCGTTGGGATTGCGGCGGATGATCGTATGCATGGGACGGAAGAGTGAGGGATAGGGATGAAGATGGGTGAGCGGGCTCGTCGGTGCTGGCACCGGCGGGTCTCCTGGGAGGAGGTCGACTACCTTGGGTGGGTAGCGCCTTAGGCCAGGCAGCCCGCGACGGTGTGTTTGGAGACCCAAATGGACACGCGTCGGCACTGCTGCTGCGACTGGCGCAGGCCCAAGCCCATGGCGGTCTTCGTAAACGAAGCACCGGCACCGGGGCGTTGGACTGGAGTGGCGTTGGCCATTTGGTTACGAAAGAGAAGATGCACAGCGGCACCGTCCCCTCAAGCCGGATCTAGAGCCGGAAGCATGCCAACCATGCCATCACGCGGATTCTTGCACCATAACAGTTTCAGCCACACGGTGCGGCCATGAAGCCGACCAACGATGCGACGACGACCGTGGCGGAATTGCGCGAGCGCGTGCTGGCCTTCGCCCGCGCGCGCGACTGGGAGCAGTTCCACTCGCCCAAGAACCTCAGCATGGCGCTCGCGGCCGAGGCCGGCGAGCTCATGGAGCATTTCCTGTGGAGCGAGTCGAAGGACTCGGCGGCCCCGCTCGCCGATGCGCGGAAGCGGGCGGCGATCGAGGACGAGATCGCCGACGTGGTGATCTACGCCCTCGAGTTCGCCAACATCGGTGGCATCGACCTGGCGCAGGCGATCGAGGCCAAGCTGGCGAAGAACGCGGCCAAGTATCCGGTCGAGAAGGCCCGCGGGCGCTCGGACAAGTACACCGAGCTTTGACCGTCCCGGCGGTTCACGGCTTCCCGCCGAAAGTCACGAAGTCGTCGAGCTCCAGCCAGTCGAACCAGGTTGCGATGTCATGGCGGTGCGCCGCGTTCTTGCGGTGCACGTCGTTGAAGAAGGCGCGCGTGTCGGGCGGGGTCGGCGTGAGCTGCTCGAACCACGCGGACCACGCGGCAATCTCGGACGGGTGGCGGGCGGGGGAGCAATTGGCGAGGGCGTAGGCGAGCAGCTCGCTGTCGGTCCGTCCCGCTTTCACCTCGGCGAGGAACGCATCGGGATTGACGCCGGTGAACGTCCAGAAGCGCTGGTCCATCGGGCAGTTGAAATGGTAGTCGCCGTTGGTGCCGGCGAGGGCGGCGCGCGCCTTGTCGATGAGCCGTGGCAGGTGCACGAAGCCGCCCAGCCGCGTGCGCGGACTGCGCGGCGGATGGCGCGTGAGGTCGGGCGCTCCGAGGTTGATGGCGCCGGTCGCGGCGCCGGCGGGTTGGGTGTAGGCGGATTGGAGGGTGGACATCGGGAGAATCAGGACTTGCCGCCGAAGGACACGAAGTCCTCGAGGTCGAGCATGTCGAACCAGGTGCCGATGTCCTCGCGGCGGGGACCGATCGCGGTGTGCACCTGGTTGAAGAAGGTGCGTCCCTCCACCGCCGTCGGCGGCCGGCTCTCCATCCACGCCGACCAGGCGACGATCTCGCTCTTCGTGCGCTTCGGCCGCAGGTTGCTCACGACGTAATTGAGGAGGTCGTAGTCGCACTTGCCGGTCTTCACCTCGGCGAGGAACGCGTCGGCGTTGATCCCGGTGAATTCCCAGAAATGCGCGTCCATCGAGCAGTCGTAGTGATACTCGCCGTTGGTGCCGGCGAGCGTGGCCCGGGCCTTGTCGATCAGGCGCGGCAGGTGGGCGAAGCCGCCGAGGCGCACGCGCGGGCTGCGGGGCGGATGTTGCGAAAGGTCGGGGTGATGGAAGTCGATCATGATGGGGAAGCGGGTCGGGAAGGATCAGGCGGGCGGGATGCGCGGCGTGCTGTGGCAGGCGCAGCCCGGGGCGCAGGGGGCGGGCGCCGCGGCGGGGGTCCTGGTCCCCGCCTTTTCGATCAGGCCATAGCCGCCGCTGATCACGCGGCGCACCGGTTCGCCGGTGTCGGGGTGCCGCTGCAGCGGGGCGTCCTTCATGCTCTGGACAACCTCGAAGCGCCGCGGGGCATCGCCGGCGTGGCGGGGGATGGTTTCATAGACGTACGTCGCCATGCGCTGCCTGTTGGGAAAGCACATTTTCGATTTTGGCAAGCGACGAACTTTGCGCCATCGGAGGAAAGATGAAGGCCCGCGCCGCCCTCGAGCGATACTACGTGCTTCCCTGCTGCCTGCTGCTGCTGAACCTCTGCAACGAGGTCGTCGCCTACAAGGCGCGGCTCATCGCGGACGACCTGCTGCGCACGCTCTTCATCATGGGCTTGGTCCTCTTCGGGGCCTCGGTGGTGGCCTTGGCCGTCGCCCCGGGCATTGTCTGGGGCGTGCAGTCGCTGCGGCGCACGAGCCGCTCCGCCGCCGGGGGCGCGGGCGAGGTGGCGTTCCTCTGCGCGCTCGGCGGGCTCATCTTCTGGCTCTACTACCGCAACTACGTGCTGGGCACGCAGGCCATCCTGCCCGCGGCCTGGCGAAATCCGGCGGGGCACCACTGAGCCGCCGCCACGGAGTCATTCGGTGGCGTTGAATTCCAGCAGCTGGAACGCGCGTACGCGCACCGCCCGGCCGTGCTTCCGGCCGGGCTCGAACTTCCAGGCGGAAACCGCCGCGATGGCGGCGTCGTCGAAACCCGCGTCGGATGACTCGAGCACCGTGACGTCCTGCACATCGCCCTTCTCATCGACGATGAATTGCAGTCGGACCGAACCGGAGATTGCCCTGGCCCGCAGGTCCGCCGGATACACCGGCGCGGGACGGCGGATGGCCCGGGGTTGCAGTTCGAGCGATGGTTCGACCTGCAGTTGCGACACCGGGGGTTCGGGCGGCCGGGTTTCCGCCGCCACCCTCCCGCCGGCGGCGTTGATCGTCCGGATCCGGTCCGCGGTGCCGGGATGCGTGCTCAGGTAGGTGAAATCCGCCCCTTGTTTCGGCCGCGCTGCTTCCAGCTTCCGCAGGATGGCGGCGAAGTGGAAAAGCGGGATGCCGGCGCGGCGCAGCAGCGCGATCGCATCCGCATCGGCCTCCGCCTCGAACTCGCGCGAGTATCCGCGTTGCAGGAGGACGAACGGCAGGTTGCCCGCGAAGGTGGTGAGCGTCGAAAGGTCGCCGGTAAGGGTGCTCACCAGCAGCAAGGCGGTGGAATTGCGGAACACGCTTTGCAGGCCGTGCCGCCGGCGCCAGTGCGCGATCTCGTGGGCGAGCACGGCGGAAAGCTCGCCGTTCTGTTCGCCGGCGAGGCGCACCAGTTCGTCGGAGACGATGATCACGCCCCCGGGGAGCGCGAAGGCGTTGGGGGCGTCGCTGCCCATCGAGTGGAACACGAGCCGGGGCTTCGCGGGGATGCGGCCCGCTTCGAGCAGGGGCGCGAGGAGACGTTCGACGCGGGCGCGCTGCGCCGCGGTGAGGGCGGAGGGCCCGAGGAAGCGCGCGAATGCGGCTTCGCCGGCACGGCCGGCGCGTTCCTCGATGCTGTCCGGCACCGCCATGGCCGCCTTTCGGGCCGCGACGGGCAGCCCCCACCAGAGCCCGGCGGCGGCGGCGGCGACCAGCAGCACCGTGGCGGCGGCGGCGATCCGCGCGCGGCTCTCGAGGAAATGGATGGCGCGGGCCATCCCGCCCTGGCTTTGGTGGAGCAACAGTTCGTCGACGGCGGCATTGTCCGGCGTCTCGATCGTGCGGTTGTCCGGCAGGTACAGGAAGCGCGGCACGTTGGCCAGGCGGTCGCTCACCGTGACGTCCGCCAGCGAAACGTCGACGGCCCGGGACGGCTCGACGCTGGCCAGCCGGCCGGGCGTGACGGTCAGCTCGACCGGCGTGGCGACCAGGTTGCGTCCGCTGAAGAGGGTGCCGCGAATCGTGGTCACAGCCCGAAGTCGAGGCCGACGAACTCGGCCGCGGTTTCGCCCAGCGCGCTGCCGCCGGAGCGGCGCAGGGGCGTGATGGCCTCGATTGGTCCCGCCGGCACGAAGCGCAGGCGCGAGAGTGCATACCGGGCGGAGCGGATCACCGTCCACGGGTAGAGGAGGCCGCCGGAGATGAGGAGCGCGCCGAGGTTCGTCAGCTGCAGGCCGAACCACTCGCCAAGGTCGAGGCTGGCGACGAACCGATGCTGGTCGAGGCGCGTGTTGTTCCAGATCTGGTTGAACAGGCGCGCGTAGACGTAGTGCTTGGAGCAGAAGAGCGCGAAGCCGTAGATCGCGAAGAACGGGATCATCTGCACGTTGCCCGGCACCTTTCCCTGGTTGAAGAGCACGAGCGCGGTGGTGATCGTCGACCCCAGCACGGCCGCCCCGAGGATCATGCCGCCGCTCACGAGATAGGCGCCGTAGAACGGGCCGGCCGGCGACTCAAAGCGGAAGAACGCATCGCCGAGACCGTGGCTGTTGACCACGAATTGCTTCCGGTTCCGCACCCAGGCCGGATAGTAGAGGCCGAGCGAAAGGATGATGAAGAACCACTGGCCGATGAAAGTTATCGCCGCCCAGCCGTAGGTCTGGCGGGAATAGAAGCGCATCCCGCGGTAGCTGGTGTTGTGCGCGTTGAATGCAAGGGACCGGACGACCACCCACGGCAGGAGCACGAGGCCGATCAGCAGCGCGACCAGGCGGACGGCGGGGTAGACCTCGCCGAACAGCATGTAGGCGACAAACACGAGGCCGATGAGGACGTTGCCGGCGAGGATGCGGCGCGGATCGGCCCGATAGTCGAACCGGTGTCCCATCAGCTCGGTGCTGCCGCGCAGGTAGCGCCGTTTGCGCACCTTGGCCCACGCGAGATACACGCCGCAGGTCAGCAGGGTGAGCAGCGTGTTGACGATCCAGATGCGGAAGTACTCCCGGCTGTCGCCATGAAAGGTGAAATGATGGACCACCGGGTCCGGCGCCCGCGGGGGTGCCGGCGGGATGACGGGCGGATCCGGCGGTAGCGCCGGCGGGGCGGAATCGAGCAACGGCGGGACCTCGGCCGCGACGGACGGCGGTTCCATGCCTTCGGGCGGGCGCCCGGCGGGATCTTGATTCATGCAGCTGCGACCGGCCCGCCAAACCCTCTTCGCGAAAACTCGATCCGCGCAATCTATTTCCAGTCGGAACGAAGTTCGCCGGGCGTGCGGCCCAGCGCGCGGAGGGTGCGCAGCGCGAGCGCATCGTGGCGCTTGGCGAGGCGGACGCCATTTTCATCCCGCACCAGCGGGCAATGGTAGTAGGCCGGGGCCGGCAGGCCGAGCGCGCGGAAGAGCAGCAGCTGGCGGAACGTGGACTTGAGGAGATCGGCGCCGCGCACGACCTCGGTGATGCCCATGGCCGCGTCGTCGACGACGCAGGCCAGCTGGTAGCTCGGCACGTCGTCCTTCCGCCACACGAGAAAATCGCCGAAATCCCGGCCCGCGACCGCGCGCTGCGGTCCGAAGTGGCCGTCGACAAATTCCAGCGTCGCCCCTTCCGGCACCCGGAGGCGCCAGTTCGTGGTTACGGGAGTTGTGAGCGGCGCCAGCGGCAGGTCGGCCGGCGGCCGGAATTCCGGCGGGAAGAGCGGCTCGTCGCTCTCGTCCCCGTCGTGCGGCGCGCCCGCCGCCGCGAGCACGTCGCGCCGCGAGCGTACGCACGGGTAGATCGCACCGAGCGCATGCAATCGGGCCAGCGCCTCGCGGTAGATCGGCCGGCGCGCACTCTGCGACACCATCGGCTCCTCCCACTGAAGGCCGAACCAGCGCAGGTCCCCGCGCATCGCGTCGACGAACTCGGGCCGGCAGCGCGCGGCGTCGAGGTCGTCGTTGCGGAGCCGCAGCCGTCCGCCCGCGGCGCGCGCGCGTTGCTGCGCGATCCAGAACGTCTGCGCGTGGCCCAGGTGGAGGAGTCCGGTGGGTGACGGCGCGAGTCGGCCGCAGTAGGCTGGGGAGGAGGAGGCCACGGGTGGACACGACTAGACACGAACGGCCGGGGAATTCAGGCCGAAATTGTTGCTGATTCACGGCGGTTCGTGATTTGGAGTTCCCCAATGCAAAAGCTGCTCTGCGTCTATTGCTCCTCCAGCGACCGGCTCGACCCGAAGTACGCCGCGGCCGCCGAGGAGCTCGGTCGCCAGCTCGTGGCTCGCGGCTGGGGCCTCGTTTACGGCGGCGGCAAGACCGGCCTGATGGGCGCGGTGGCGCGCGGCACGAAATCTGCCGGCGGCAGGGTGATCGGCGTGATCCCGGAATTCATGAAGGTGCGCGAGCTGGCCTTCGACGAGGCGGACGAACTCGTGACGGTCGTCACCATGCGCGAGCGCAAGCTCCTCATGGAGACGCGGGCCGACGCCTTCGTCACGCTCCCCGGCGGCTTCGGCACGCTCGAGGAGATCATGGAGATCCTCACGCTCCGGCAGCTCGACGTGGTCCGGAAGCCATGCGTGTTCTACAACCAGGACGGCTTCTACGACGACCTGTTCCGGCTGTTCGAGCGGATGCTCGCGGAAAATTTCTTCAAGCCGTCGAACATGGAGCTCTTCCGCGTGGCGGAGACGGTGCCGGACATCTTCGCCCAGATCGACGCGGCCCACCCGGTGGCGGTGGAGTCGAAGTGGTTCCAGACCCGCTGACCGTGGAAGCCTGGCGCGAGGGTTTGCGGGACGAGCTCGCCGCCTATGCACGGCAGGTGACCGACCCCGGCGAGCGGGCGATGGCCGCGGCATACGCGCCGTTCATCGCGGCCCAACCGGACTGTCTCTGGCGGACCTGCCGGCCGGCGCACCACGGAAAACTGGACCGCTGGCTCCAGCTGGGCGGACACGTGGACGGCAATCCGGACCTGGCCGCCGCCGCCTTGCGCGAGGCGCAGGAGGAGTCGGGACTGCAAAGTGTGCGGCTGGCGTCGGCCGCGATCTTCGACGTGGACCGGCACGCGATTCCGGCGCGCGGCGCCGAGCCGGAGCATTGGCACTACGACGTTCGCTTCCTGTTCGAGGCGGATCCGGCGGAGCCGCTGGTCGTCAGCGACGAGTCGCACGAGCTGGCGTGGGTGGAGCTCGACCGTGTGGCGGCGCTCAACCCGAGCGAGTCGCTCGCGCGCCTGGTGCGGAAAAGCCGGCGCGCGCCAGCCTAGGGCGTGTCGTCAAACGGCAATGCTTGTGGGCCGAGCGCCCCCGCTCGGCGGGGTCGATGCGTCGCAGCCCGTGTTTCGCGGAGTGAGGGCACTCCGCCCACAGCGATTGTCGTCCGACATCCAGCCGCCTTTCCGGGCTGGAAGACATCTAGCGGTAGAGCGGAATGAGCGCACCGGTGCGCACCCAGCCGGACTGGCCGCCGGGGAAGCTGAGCTTGCTCCAGCCGAGGAAGGTCTTTTCCACGACGGCGATCGAACCGGCGGAGAGCGGGGACGTCTTCTGGGACGTGTCCGCTTCCGTGGGCACGCTGCGCAGGGTGGTGGCTTCCCACACAAAGACGGCGCGCGCGTCGGCGAGCTGTCCGTAGGTGCGGAGGCTGAGCGTGGCGGCGGCGGCCAGCAGCACGGCGACCAGGATCGTGGCGAGCGCGGTCGGGCCACCCCAGCGGCCGATGCGGCGGTAGCCTTGCAGGAGCAGCAGCACGAGCGCTGCCGCCAGCAGCAGCGCGGCGAGCACGAGCAGGTATTGCCATTCGCCCGGCGTGGCGCAGCGGGCGAGCCGGTGCGCGCCCTCGCCGCGGGAGAATTCAACGAGGTCCGGTTGGGCCAGGCCCGACCGCTGCAGGCCGAGCGCAAGATCCCACCGCGTGGCCTCGGCGCGTGCGTTCAGGAGGAACGCGCTCGTCCAGTGCGCGGCGGCCTGCGCCCAGTGGTCCTGCTGCGCGTACGCCAGGCCGAGGTTGTGGCGCAGCGTCCAATCGGCCGGCTGTGCGGCGACCGCCTTGCCCCACTCGGCCCCGGCCCCGGCGAAGTCGCCGCGCTTGTAGCGGTCGACGGCGCTGTCGCCCTGCGCCGCCGACGGGGCGAAGAGCAGCGCGAGCAACACG
>CAYMSE010000201.1:0-6435 GCA_964392935.1 uncultured Oleiharenicola sp. | reverse complement strand
AGCAGCGTCCACAGCATCGCGTAGCCGATCTCCAGCCACGT
Organism: uncultured Oleiharenicola sp.; assembly: GCA_964392935.1. Lineage (GTDB taxonomy): Bacteria > Verrucomicrobiota > Verrucomicrobiia > Opitutales > Opitutaceae > Lacunisphaera. The sequence continues at coordinate 6,394 of CAYMSE010000201.1, read as the reverse complement.
GACGGGGCTGGCGAGGCTCGCGCGCAGCAGGCGCCCGCGCATGCCCAGCGTGAGGTTCGGCGGAAACAGGAAGTGGTGCTCGGCGTCGCTGATGGCCGTCTCCGAGCCGACCCGGAGCATCTCGTTGACCGCGCCGCCGAACATCGGCCGCAGCTGCAGCAGCAGGCCCGCCAGCGGCAGGGCACCCCACTCCGGCCGCCGCCAGGCAAGCGCGCCCGCGACCGCCGCCATCAGCGACAACGGGGCGAGCCGGATGACCCGCTGGTCGGAGGCCGGGAGCATGCAGGCGTCGGTGGTGACGAGGCGGCCGCGACGGAAATACACCTCCGCATCGGCGCCCCGCAGGAAGCTGGCGACGACCGCGGTGCCGGCGGCGAGCGTGCCGACGAGGAAGGCCAGGCCGATGCCCGCGGAGACCCAGTCGTCCGGCACCGCCGGGGCGCGGAACACCGCCACGCCGAGCCCGGCGGCGAACAGCCCCCAGCACACCCAGCGCCAGCGCGCCGGCTTCAGGGACACCGGCCAGCGTCCGGACGGGCGCGGCGCGACCGTCTGCCGCGGTTCGACGAGGATCCGCGCCTGCACCGCCTTGAGGATCAGCTCGTAGAATTCCCCGACGGCCGGACACGTCCGCTCGCTGATGACGGTGGCGAGGACCTGCGGCACCGTGCGCGGTTGGGTGAAGTGCATGAGCACGCGCCATTGGCGGGCGGTAACCCGCAGGTAGGTGCGTTCCGGCACGTTCTTCACGACCTGCAGGCGGCCTTCCCGTTCGGCACACGCGAGCTGCGAGGCGAGCTGCCAGGTCTTGGCGGTGAGCGTCAGGTTGGTGTCCACGCGGCGCGGCTAGGGTTTCCGTCGGTAACCGACGCGGGCCCGGTCCAACAGGGCCTGCAGGTCGGCGTGGCGCACCGGCTTCGGCAGGAATTCAACGTCGCGGAGATCCTCGGGCCACCACGCCAGGTCGGTGAGGTGCCCGCTGATGATCACGATCATGCCGCGGCGCAGCCGCCGGCGCAGGCGGCGGGCGAGGGTGAGTCCGTCGGTGCCGGGCATCAGCACGTCGACCAGCGTGAGGAGCGGTTCGTCGGCGCGGCCGGACAGGATCGCCTCGGCCTCGTCGGCATCCTTCGCGCCGACGACCTCGATGGGGGAGCCCGCGAACAACGCGCAGATGACCTCGCGGAACGCCTGCTCGTCGTCGACCAACAGCAGCCATTCCGCAGGCGGGGCGGATCCGGGAGGGGTGGGAGGATTCGGCGGCATGGCAGGCAGGGAGTGAAAGACCGGCGGGGCCTATTTCGCGGGCGCCGGGGCGGGCGCGGGCGCGGGTTCCGCGGCGGCGACCGGCGGTGGCGGCGGCGTCTGCCAGAAGTAGTGGCCGCGTTGGAGACGGTCCCACCGCACGTAGCCGGCGGCAAGGGCGAGCACGAGCAGGAGCGTCCAAACCAGGCGGCGGCGGCGCGCGGCGGCCTTGTCCTCATACGGGTCCTCGAGCGACCGGCGGGCCCCGGCCGGCAGCACGGCGAGGTCGGTGAGCTTCGTGCCGAACGGAATGTTGATCTGCACGCGGCCGTTCACCGCCCAGCCGTTGCCCTCAAGCATCGGCCCGAGCGTGCGCTGGCGGAGCTTGAGCCAGGCGATCACCACGGACGGCAGCGAGATCACGAGCATCAGGGCCACCAGCACCAGCGGGAGCTGCCAGAGGGCGAGCTTCGCGAGGCCGGTCACGATGGCGCCGATCGCGCCGCCGATGGCCCCCACCGCGACGCCGAGGGCGGCGACGGTGCCGACGTCGATCTTCTTGGGGGCGGCCGGGGCGGCCTTGTCCGCATGGGCGGTGGATTCGGCCGCCGTGGCCAGCTTCGCGTTCGAGGCGGACTCGGCCGCGGCGGCGCGCTTCGCGACCTGTTCCTCGATCAGACGGAGGAACTTCTTGTACGGCGACCAGAACGCCTGGCGGAGGCTGATGGGGTTGTCGACGATGCTGGTCACGGTGGCGTCCCAATCCTGGCCCTGACGGTCGTAGAACACGCCGTGGCGGCCGTTAAAGTGATTGTCGCTGTCGCCCTGCGTGAAGCACGCCGCGAGATTCAGGGACTTGCCGCCGGGGCGGGTGCAGGTGCAGTAGGCGATGTAGGTCTTGCTCATGGCCGCGAGGGCATTCGGGCCGTCGACGCGCAGGCACAGTTCCGTGCTGCGGCTGTCGAGGTAGAGCGTGCCGGCCTGGAAGATCGCCCAGCGGTCGCGGGAGTAGAAGTCGGCGAAGTTGACGAAATTGTGGAGCAGCGCGCGCAGGTCGCGATGGTAGTGCGTGAGGCGGTCGACGTCGCTGATGGCCTTGAACTCGGGCTCGAGCGCCTTGTCCTTCGCCACCAGCGCGGTGAGCGCGTCGCGGCCGCTGCCGCCGAGGATTTCCTTGATGCGGGCCAGGCCGAGCTTCTCGACCGCGCCGCCGGCCTTGCTGCCGAGCCAGGTCTCGTAGGCGGCGAGCCGGGCGTTGAGGTCGGCCCAGTCGGTTTCGCCGAGCGTGGTGCGGGCGGCGCCGAAGATCGGCGCGACCGCCGCGGTGTGCAGCGTGGCCAGCGCGGCCGCCCAGGCGGGGTTCACCCCCTCGAGCAGCGGCAGCGGGCGGTTCGCCTCGACGCGCGCCAGCGGGAATCCCGCGACCTCGTCGGCGGTGATCTTGAGGTCCTTCGCGGCGATGGCGAGGTACTCGCTTTCGGCGCGGTTCAGCGCGGCGGCGGCGCGGCCGTCGAAGGCCGCGAGCCGGCAGCGGCCGAAGTAGTCGGCCACCTTCGCCCGCACCGCCTGCACGGCCGCGACCGCGGCCGGCGTGCCCTCGCCAAGCACGGCGATGTCCTTCTTGGCGCTGGCGGCCATCCAGTCGGCGTAGGCCTGCAGGTCCCGGAAAAACGCGTCGATCTGCTCCGCGGTGACGCCGACTTGGCCGGTGCGGTCGGGCTGGCCGCCGAGGCAGGCGACGATGTCCTTGATCAGCGCCTGCGCCGCCGGGTCCTCCGTGGCCTCGGGCGGGATCACGCCGTCGCCGTTGAGCGGGCTGGCCGAGAAGATCTGCGCCGTGTTGCTGCTGTCCGCCACCTGGACGACCGTCGCGTCCTTCTTGCCCAGGTTGACGAGAATCTGCCGGGCCGAGGCGAGGAGCGTGCGGCCTTCCGGCGTGGAGTCGTTGATCGCCGCCAGGGGCAGGCCGTCGTTGCCAGCGAGCAGGACGGCGGGATCCTTGAGCCGCGCCGCGGCCCATTTCACGGCGGCGACGAGTTCCGGCACCCGGATGCGGCCGTCACCATCCGTGTCGATGAGCTTCAGCGTCGCCTCGTCGATCTCAAGTCCGCGCACGGGACAGCTCAGGGCGACCCACAACTTCTGATCAAGGTTCTCCAGATTCAACAGGTCGGCGCCCGTTTCGAGGGCGACCTGATCCAATCCGCCCGTTCGGAAGAATTTCCACGTGTGCATTGTCCCCCTTTCCTACTGCATCGTCGTCCGAAGCAAAAGGCGGAAAACGCAACCCCGGGGCCGTCGCCGCGCCGGATCGAACTGGCTGAACGCGGGAAGGCTTGAGCCCGCCGGGCCGGCCGCGCAGATTCGCGGCGCTTTTCCCATGACCCCGCCCACCCCCGCCCCCACGCCCGGCGTCGACCGCCGGCATTTCGTCAAGGCCCTTTCCGCCGCCGGCGTCGCCCTCGCCGCCGCCCCCGCCGGGTGGGCGCAGGCCGTCGCCCCGCGCCGCCGCTACGCCATCGTGGGCACGGGCTCGCGCCACAAGATGTACCAGAACGCGATCGAGAAAACCTACGCGGAGCACGCGCAGCTCGTCGCCCTGTGCGACCTGAACCCGGGCCGCATCGAGGTCGCGCAGAACCTCTCCCGCAAGAACGGCGCCCCGGTGCCGGCGGGCTACGCGCACACCGACTTCGACCGCATGCTCCAGGAGACGAAGCCCGACTTCGTCATCGTCACGACCGTCGACTCCACCCACGACGACTACATCGTGCGCGCACTCGACGCCGGCTGCGACGTCATCACGGAGAAGCCCCTCACCAACACCGCCGAGAAGTGCCAGCGCATCCTCGACGCCGTCGCCCGCACGGGCCGGCACCTGCGCGTCACCTTCAACTACCGCTATTCGCCGCCGCGCACGCAGGTGAAGGACCTCCTCATGGCCGGCGAGATCGGCGACGTGCTCTCGGTCGATTTCCACTGGCTGCTCAACACGCACCACGGCGCGGACTATTTCCGGCGCTGGCACAGCCACAAGCAGTTCTCGCAGGGCCTGATCATCCACAAGGCCTCGCACCACTTCGACCTCGTCAACTGGTGGCTCGGCGGCGTGCCCGAGACGGTCTGGGGCGTGGCCAAGAAGGATTTCTACACGCCCGCGATGGCCAAACGCTTCGGCCTGCAGACCACCCACGAGCGCTGCCACACCTGCCCCGAGAAGGAGCAGTGCGGCTTCTTCTTCGACCTGGCCGCGAGCCCCGACCTCAAGGAGATGTACCTCGACCAGGAAAAGTACGACGGATACTACCGCGACCAGTGCGTCTGGCGGCCGGAGATCGACATCCAGGACACGATGAACGTCATGGTGAAGTACGACACCGGCGCGACGCTCAGCTACTCGCTCAACGCCTTCAACGCGTGGGAAGGCTACCACATCGCCTTCAACGGCACGAAGGGCCGCCTCGAGCACCGCATCGTCGAATCCACCTACATCAACGGCACCAACACCGTGCAGGGTGGCATCGCCGAGAACGGCGTCACCACGCGCGTCATCCCGCTCCGCGGCGCCCCGCGCGACATCCCGGCGTGGACCGGCACCGGCGGGCACGGCGGCGGCGACAAGGTGATGCTCGACGAGATCTTCCTGCCGGCGCCCGAGCCGGACAAATACAAGCGCGCCTCCAACGTGCACGCGGGCGCCGCGTCCATCCTCATCGGCGTCGCCGCCAACAAGTGCTTCGCCAACGGCGAGCCCGTGCGCATCGCCGACCTGGTCACGGGTCTGCAGCGCCCGGTGTACGCGCCCATGCCGAACCACACGTACCCGCTGCCCATGCCCCCGCAGGGCTCGCGCCCGGCGTGATCGCCCGGCTCCGGACGGCCGGGGTATCCGGGAATTCCGGCCCTGGAACCGCGAAAACTCCGTAAACGACGCGAGGCAGGCCGAACGCGGCCGGCGCCATCCGGTCCCCACGGGCATGAAAGCGAAATCGTTGCTGCTGCCCGTGGCCCTCGTCCTCGCCGTGCCGGCGTACCCGGGCGTCGATGTGTCCCTCTCCGCCGAGATCCGTCTCGGCCGGGCCGCTCCCCCGCCCCCGCCGGAAGTGGTGGTGGTCGAGGAAGGCGGCCCCGCCGGTCCGCCGCCCTGGGCCCCCGCCCACGGCTTCCGCCGCAACCGGCATTACTACTACTACCCGGGCGCCGACGTGTACTATCGTCCCGCCGACCACACCTGGTTCTACCTCGACGGCGGCGCCTGGCGCGTGAGCGTGCAGCTGCCGGCAAGCGTGCGCCTCGATTTCGACCGGAGCGTCGCGCTGACGATGGAGACCGACCGGCCGTACGAATACCACACCCACGTGCGGTCGTACTATCCGCCCGACTATTTCTCCCGCCGGGTGAGGCTCAAGGAACTCGGCCGCGGGCCGGAGCGATCGAACCACGACTCGCCGCGTGACAACCACGACGATCACGGCCGGGGCAAGGGAAAGGACAAGGATCGAGACCGCTAGAGCGGCCCAAGTTGCATCGTAGCCGCCATCCTGTGTAGGTCGGGGTTCATCCCCGACTGTCGGGCGTGAAGCCCGACCTACAGGAGCGGCTGCGCAATTTGTGAAACCGACCTAGCCCGTCCCGCCGCGGGTCAGTTGCCGAACTTGATCCCCTGCGCCAGCGGGAGGTCCTTCGAGTAGTTGATCGTCACGGTCTGGCGCCGCATGTAGGCCTTCCACGCGTCGGAGCCGCTCTCGCGGCCGCCGCCGGTCTCCTTCTCGCCGCCGAAGGCGCCGCCGATCTCCGCCCCGCTGGTGCCGATGTTGACGTTGGCGATGCCGCAGTCGCTGCCGCGGGCGGACAGGAACGCCTCCGCCTCGCGCAGGTCGGTCGTGAAGATCGCCGAGCTCAGGCCCTGCGGCACGCCGTTCTGCAGGGCGAGGGCTTCGTCGAGCGTGCGGTACGACAGCACATAGAGGATCGGGGCGAACGTCTCGTGCTGCACCACGGGCCAGGCGTTCTCGGCCGTGGCGATCGCGGGCGTCACGTAGAGCCCGTAGAGGCGGCGTCCGCCGCAGAGGATGCGTCCGCCCTGGCTCTGCACGTCGGCCAGCGCCCGTGCCATCGCCTCGACCGCGGCCTCGTCGATGAGCGGGCC
>CAYMSE010000200.1:0-7461 GCA_964392935.1 uncultured Oleiharenicola sp. | reverse complement strand
GGATGTGGTCTTCGAGATCGAGGGAGTCCACGCGGTCGGCGACTTCGTGGTCCTCACCGCCGCCGCGGCACCCGCGCCGTGCCTGTCCGTGCCGCGCGCGGCAATCCTCGATTCCGCGGGCGGCACCTTCGTCTACGTCGCCCGCGACGGATTCTTCCGGCGCACCGCGGTGTCGCCGGGCCGGCAATCCGCCGAACTCGTTGAAATCACCGCCGGCCTCCGCGCCGGCGACGTCGTGGTCGCGGCGCCGGTCGACCAGCTGTGGCTCGCGGAGCTGCGGCTCACCAAGGGCGGCGGCCACAGCCACTGATTCCCCAGTCACGCCAAACCTCCGCCCCCATGATCGACCGGATCCTTGAATTTGCCCTGCGCCAGCGCGTATTCGTGCTGCTCGGCGCCGCGGCCCTGCTGCTCGTCGGCGGCTGGTCCGCGCTGCGGCTGCCCATCGACGCCGTGCCGGACATCACCAACGTCCAGGTGCAGATCAACACGGCGGTGCCCGCGCTCGCCCCCGAGGAAATCGAGCAGCTCGTCACCTACCCGATCGAGGTCGAGATGGGAGGCATCGAGCGCCTGCTCGAGGTGCGCTCCCTCTCCAAGTTCGGCCTCTCGCAGGTAACGCTGGTGTTTCAGGAGGGCACGGACCTCTATCGCGCCCGGCAGCTCGCGGGCGAACGCCTGCAGGCGGTGCTCGAGGAGCTGCCGCCCGGCATCACGCCGAAGCTGGCGCCGATCTCCACGGGACTGGGCGAAATCTACCACTACGTCGTCCGCTACCGTCCGGACTTCCCCGGCGCGCCGGCCGACCCGGTGGAACGCCTGCGCGCACTGAAGCTCGCGCAGGACTTCGTCGTGAAGCCGGCGTTGCGCACGGTGCCCGGCGTCACCGAGGTCAACACCTCGGGCGGCTACGAGAAGCAGATCGTGATTCTGCCGGATCCCGCGCGGCTGACCAGTGTCGGGCTGACGGTGCGCGAGGTGGCGGACGTCATCGCGGAGAACGTCACCAACGCCGGCGGCTCGGTGGTGGAGAAGGGGGGCGAGGCCGTGACCGTGCGCGCCGTCGGCCGGGTGCGGACAACCGGGGAGATCGCGGAGCTGCCGTTGAAGTTCGTCGGCGCACGGGCGGAGCCGCTGCGCGTCAAGGATGTCGCCACGGTGGGCATCGGCTCGGGCGTGCGCACCGGCACCGCGACGCACGACGGTGCCGAGGCCGTGCTCGGCTCGGCGCTGATGCTCATCGGCGAAAACAGCCGGCTTGTCGCGGGCCGCGTCCACGAGCGTCTCGCCGCGCTGCAGTCCCGGCTGCCGGCGGGCATGCAGCTCGAGACCGTGTACCACCGCACGGACCTGGTGAACGCGACGATCCGGACCGTGCGGACGAATCTCTTCGAGGGAGCGATCCTGGTGATCGCGGTCCTCGTCGCGCTGCTCGGCAACTGGCGGGCGGCGCTGATCGTGGCGACAGCCATTCCCCTGTCGCTGCTGTTCGCCATGACGGGCATGGTGCGGTTCGGGGTGTCGGGCAACCTCATGAGCCTCGGCGCGGTGGACTTCGGGCTGATCGTCGACGGTGCGGTGGTGATGGCGGAGAACGTCATCCGCCTGCTCGCGCAGCGCCAGCACCAGCTCGGCCGCGTCCTCACGCGCGGGGAGCGCCTGCCGGTGGTCCTGGCCGCCTGCAAACAGGTTGGCACCCCGACGGTGTTCGGCGTGGCGATCATCACGATCGTGTACCTGCCGATGTTCGCGCTCACCGGCGTCGAGGGGCGGATGTTCGTCCCGATGGCGTTCACCGTCGTGTTCGCCCTCGTGGGCGCGCTGCTGCTGGCGCTGACCGTGGTGCCGGTGCTGTGCTGGTTCTTCCTCGCGGGGCGCGTCCACGAGGGGGACAACGCCCTCCTCCGATTCGCCAAGCGACTCTACGCCCCCGTGCTGCAATTCAGCCTGCGCCGGCGGTGGCTGGTCGTGGCGGCGGCGGGGGGCGCCGTCGGCGTCGCCGCCGCGGTGTTCCCGCGGCTCGGCGCCGAGTTCATCCCGCAGCTGGACGAGGGCTCCCTCGCGGTGCAGATGATCCGCCCGACGAGCATCGGCCTCGGGGCCTCGACCGAAATGCAGCTGGCGGCCGAGCGGCTCCTGCTGCGCAAGTTTCCCGAGATCGCGCACACCTTCGCGCGCGTGGGCACGTCGGAGGTTGCGACCGACCCGATGGGCGTGAATGTCGGCGACAGCTACCTGATGCTGAAGCCGCCGGCCGGGTGGCGCGAGGTCGACGGCCGACGGATCACCAAGGACGAGCTGACCGAGCTGATGGCGCGGGAACTGGCCGTGCATTTCCCCGGGCAAAGCCAGCTCTTCTCCCAGCCGATCGAGCTGCGGTTCAACGAACTGCTCTCCGGCAGCCGCGCGGACCTGGCGATCAAGGTCTTCGGCGACGACTACGCCACGCTCGAGACGCTGGCCGGCGAGGTGCGTGAAATCGTCGAACGGATCCCCGGCGCCGCCGACCTCGAGCTCGATGCGGCCGGCCGGGAGCCGGTGCTGCAGGTGGTCCCCAACCGCGCGGCCATGGCGCGGTTCCACGTGCACGCCGACGAGGTGAACCAGGCCGTCGCGGCGGCCTTCGCGGGCCGGCAGAGCGGGGTGGTTGTCGAGGGCAACCGGCGGTTCCCGATCGTCACCCGGCTGCCCGAGGCGGACCGGCGGGATTTCGCGGCGGTCGCCCGCCTGCCGGTGCGCACCGCGGACGGCGGGCTCGTCATGCTCGGCCAGGTGGCGGAGGTCGGCGTGACCGAAAGCGTCGGCACGATCGCGCGCGAGGCGTTCCAACGCCGCCTGGCGATCCAGGTCAACCTGCGCGGGCGCGACGTGCAGAGCTTCGTGGACGAGGCGCAGGCCCGGATCCAGGCGGGCGTGAAGCTCCCCGAGGGATATGCGATCGAATATGGCGGGTCGTTCCGGAACCTGCAGGAAGCGCGCGCGCGCCTCGCCGTCGTGGTCCCGGCGGTGCTGGCGCTGGTGTTCGTGCTCATCTTCATGGCGTTTGGCAGCGTGCGGCAGGCGCTGATCGTGTACACCGGCATCCCGCTCGCGGTCACGGGCGGGATCCTCGGCCTTTGGCTCCGCGGCCTGCCCTTCTCGATCTCCGCGGCGGTCGGCTTCATCGCGCTGTCCGGCGTCGCGGTGCTGAACGGCGTGATGATGATCGCGTTCATCAACCAGCTCCGCGAGGAGGGCCGGTGCGTGCGCGACGCGGTGACCGAGGGCGCGCTCACGCGGCTGCGGCCGGTGTTGATGACGGCTCTGGTCGCCGCCCTGGGTTTCGTGCCCATGGCGCTCGCCCAGGGCCCGGGCGCCGAGGTCCAGCGGCCGATCGCGACGGTCGTCATCGGCGGCATCGTGACCGCGACCTTCCTCACGCTCGTGCTGCTGCCCACGCTCTACTGCTGGCTCGAGCGCGACCGGGCCGACGCCTCCGTTCCCGCGCCCGCCGAATTTCCATGAAACCCACGCTCCACTCCGCCGGGATGATCCTGGCCACGCTGGCCCTCGCCGGTTGCGCGACGCCCTACCGGCCTCCGGCCGATGTCGCGCATCTTGAACTCCGGCACACGGATTCGCCCTCCGTGCACGTCGAAAAACTCTGGCTCGACCGCCAGGACGGGGCGCTGGCCCTGCACGGCTTCGTCGTCGGCCTGCGTGCCGCGCCGGTGGCGCAGGCCGCGCACCTCGACGTGCGGATATTCGACGCTGCCGGAACGCTCCTGCGCGAGGCGCTCGTCCCGGTGGCGCCGGAACCGGCGCCGGCCGATCCACGGCTGCACCGCGACACCCGCTATCGCGTCGGGCTGGATCCGCTGCCCGTAGGCGCGGCCCGGATCGAGGTGCGGGCGCATGACGAACCGCACGGCTGACCGGTGCCGTGAGCAACCACCGCTGGAATGCTTACCGAAAACTTACGCGAAAACGCTTCGCGGGTGGCGGAGGCGTGGGAGGTTGCTCGCGCACTAGGCCCAGTGCCGGGCTCCGGTGGCGGGGAAATCTCGAGGTGACTTTTCCTCTCGCCGCCGGGGCCCGAACCTTTTTCGCCGGCCGGGAAACGGCGGCGCCGGCCCGGAAGGTCACAAGTTAGCGCACGGTTCCGAGGGTCGGCCGCTGGACGCAGTTGCGGCGGGGAGTACGGTCTGCGCACCCCCCCTCCCCATGATGCTACCGCCCCGTTTCGTGGTCCTCGTGCTCGGCGCGAGTTTGTCCGTCGCCTTGGTTCGTGCGCAGACGCCCGCCCCGGCGCCCGCGCGCCCGGCCCCGGCGAATCCCTTCCAGCTCAGCCCCGAGGAACGCGCGCGCATCGACAAGCTCACGGCGGAGGACCACGCGGACATGCTGCGCCAGCTCGGCATCACCAAGCTGCGGCCGGGCCGCAACCCCAACCCCGGCTCCACGAACCCGCCCAACTACGACCCGGCCAAGGCCAACCCCTTTCCGGTCTGGCCCGACGCGCTGACCCTGAAGGACGGCCGGAAGGTCACCACCGCGGAAACGTGGTGGCGCGAACGGCGGCCGGAAATCGCCGGGGATTTCGAGCGCGAGGTGATCGGGCGCATCCCCGCCCACGTGCCCAAGGTCACGTGGGAGGTGACCGAGACCGTCGATACCAAGGTGGGTGACCTGCCGGTGCTGGCGCGGCGCGTCATCGGCCACGTCGACAATTCCGCGTATCCGGCCGTGTCGGTCGACATCCGCATGGCCGTCGTCCTCCCGGCCCATGCGCCAGGGCCCGTGCCGGTGCTGATCATGTTCGGCTGGGGCAACATGCCCGACGAGCCGCCGCCGCGCTTCCCGGGATTTCAGGAACCCGCCGCGCCGCCGTCGCCCAACCAGCTCATCGCGAACGGCTGGGGTTACGTCTCGATCGCCACCACGACCATCCAGGCCGACAACGGCGCCGGCCTCACCGCCGGCATCATCGGTTTGACCAACCGGGGCCAGCGCCGCACGCCCGAGCAGTGGGGCGCGCTCCGCGCCTGGTCCTGGGGCGCCGCGCGCGCGCTCGACTATCTCGAGACGCTGCCGGCGGTGGACGCGAAGCGTGTCGGCATCGAGGGCGTGTCGCGGTATGGCAAGGCCGCGCTCGTCACCATGGCCTTCGAGCCGCGGTTCGCCATCGTGCTGGTCGGTTCCTCGGGCGAGGGCGGGGCCAAGCCGCACCGCCGCGACTTCGGCGAGTCGGTGGAAAACCTCACCGGCACCTACTCCTATCATTGGATGGCGGGCAATTTCCTGAAGTACGGCGCCGCCGAGTCGTCGTTCGGCTCCCGCAACGCCGGCGACATCCCGGTCGACGCGCACGAACTCATCGCGCTCTGCGCGCCGCGGCCGACCTTCATCAGCTACGGCATCCCGGAAAAGGGCGACGCCAACTGGCTTGACCAGCAGGGCAGCTACATGGCGACGGTGGCGGCGGGCGCCGTGTTCCGGCTGCTCGGCGCGCGCGACCTCGGCGTCTCCGCAGGCTACCAGACGGCCCAAATGCCGCCGCACAACACGGACCTTCTCGATGGCGAGCTGGCCTGGCGCCAGCACGACGGCGGCCACGAGGACCGGTCCAACATGAGCCACTTCCTCGCCTGGGCGAACCGGATGCTGCACCACACGCCGCCCGCGCCGGCGCGCTAGCTAGCGCCGGCGGTTCGCCGATGGAGCGCGTGGACTGCACGCGTTTCTTCGTGCGCCGCCCGCATCCCAGGCCAACGCGCGCGGTCAGCGCGTTCCACCGTCCGACGGCCCGATTCGGCCGGGGGGAGCTCAGGTCTTGGACTTCTCCGCCGACGGATCCCCGGTCGGCGGCGGGGCGTGATCGGTGGCCGCGGGCGGGCCGAGGAGTTCGCGGAGGATCGGCCGCAGGGCGTCCGCCCAGATTTGGTACCCCTTCAACGCGGGATGAAGCCCGTCGACCATCATGCCCTCGAACAACCGGCCGTGAGCATCCGCCAGCTTGTCGTTGATGTTGATGAAACGGACGGTGCGCCCGTCGGCGAGGGCCGCCAGGCGCTCGTTGATGCGGTTGATCGCCGGCAGGCCCTCGAGGCTGTCGTTGCGCGGGAAGATGGCGGTCAGGATGATGGTCGCGCCGGGGGCTCTCCGGCGGCAGGCGTCGACCAGCGTGCGGAACCCGTCGCTGATGCCGTCGATCTTGGCCTGGTCCGCCGCCGTTTTGCCGACGTTGTTGGTGCCCGCGAGGATGACGATCACCCTGGGGTTCACGCCCTCCAACTCGCCGTTCTCGACGCGCCAGAGGATGTGCTCGAGGCGGTCGGCGCCCCAGCCGAAATTGCCGGCATTCCACCCGTGGAAGTTCTCGCGCCAGTTCGCGAGGAACGCCGGGTAGTCCGTCGCGCCCCAGCGCCGCGTGATCGAGTCGCCAAGGAAATACAGGTCGATGCCGCCCTGGCGCGCCTTGGCGAGCAGCTGTTCGTGGGCGAGGTGCGAATTGGGATCTGTGCGCGCCTGCGGCTCCAGGGCGGTCAGGCGGGACGCAAGGAGCGGCAGGAGGAGCAGGAGCGCGGCAAGGCGGGAAGAGCGTGGCATCGGCAGGGTGGGGGTGACGGCTCAGTTGGCGGAATGTACCCGCAGCTGTAAAGGGGCTTCGCCACTCTCACTATGCTGCGCGGGAGCTGACCCTGCGCTTCAGCGAAACCCCGCGTTTCCGACGGCCGGGGCAGCGGGGTCCACCGCTGGACGGTCCGCCTCCGGCGGCGCGAAAACCCTTTGACGCGGCGCGGGCCGGGTGGCACCGGAAACCATGGCCAACACGCGCGCGCAGTTCGAACAAAGCTACGGCCGGGCGCCGTCCGTGACCGCGCGCGCGCCCGGGCGCGTCGAATTCATCGGCAACCACACCGACTACAACGGCGGCGCGGTGCTCGGCGTGGCGATCGACCGCGGCGTCGAGGTGGCGGGGGCGCCGGGCGAACCGGGCCGGCTCCGGGTGCGCTCCACCAGCGGGGCCGTCGCGCTCGAGGTCTCGGGCCCGCCACCCGCGCATTTCGACGGCGCGCAGGCGTGGGGCAACTACGTGTTTGGCGTGTGGCATGCGCTGCGAGATTCGGGTCTGCCGCAGCCCGCGGGTTTCGACCTGCTGGTGCATTCCGACCTGCCCGCGGGCGCCGGGCTCAGCAGCAGCGCGGCGCTGGAGCTGGCCACGGCGCTGGTCCTGCTCGAGCTGGCCGGGGCGCCGCCGCTGGCGCTCGACCGCCTCGCCGCGCTCGGCCGGCTGGCGGAGAACCGCTACGTCGGCGTGCCGTGCGGCATCCTCGACCAGGGCACGAGCGCGTTCGGCCGGGCCGGCCGGCTGGTGCACATTGATTGCCGCGGCCCGGCGTTCTCGACCGTGCCGTTCCCGGAATCGGCCCACCTGTGGATCTTCAACACCCGCGAAGAACACGCATTGATCGACGGGCT
>CAYMSE010000199.1:0-7900 GCA_964392935.1 uncultured Oleiharenicola sp. | reverse complement strand
CCTCGATGGGGGCGTCGCCGGCCTTGGTGGCGACGAGGAAGGTGCGCTCGATGCGGAGCTGGGCCAGGGTGACCGGCGCGGGCGCCGGGTTGTCGTAGCTGAGGCGGAAGGATTCGCTCTGGTAGTCGGGCTTGCTGAGCGTGACGCCGAGCGGCTGCCACGGGGCGGACTTGTCGGTGCGCGTGAAGGTGACGGACTTGGTGAGCGGGGTGACGCCGGCGGGCTTGCCGTCGATCGCGACGGTGGCGCCGTCGACGTTGGCCCTGATGGTCACGTCGCGCTGGGCGGTGAGCGGCGCGAGCGTCACGGGCAGCTCCTTGAGCTTCTGCTTGGTCGTGTAGCTGACGATCTCGGTCTGGAAGCCCGGCTTCTCGACGGTGATGGCGTAGGGATCCTCGCGGCGCTTGAGGTCGAAGGTCGCGGGGGAGGTCAGCGACTTGCCCTCGATGGTGATCAGGGCGCCCTCGGGAGTGGAGCGGACGACCAGGTTGACGGCATGGGAGGTGGCGGCACCGAGCAAGAGCAACGCCAGGAAAAGGACGGGGCGGGGGAGGCGCGTCATGGCTCCCTAGGTAAGCCCTTGAGCCGACACAGGGTCAACACCCGGATTGGTCGCCGCGGGTCATGTGGCGCGCCGGCGGCGCCCGCGCAGCGCCTCCGCGCGTCCGCAGGTCGGTGCGCGCGCACGGGGCAAAGCAACCTAATAGGTTACTTGTCCGGACCAGGCGGCGGGCGGGGTGTTTCCGGGCTGGATTCTGCCGGGGGCGGCTGTTTGATGGCGGAACGCCCATGGACCAGCCCGTTGAGAAAACCGTGTTTGCGCCGCGTGCGAATGTGGCGTCCGACACCTTCAACCCCGGGGATGTCGTCGGCCAGTACAAGATCGAGAAGGCGCTGGGCGCCGGCGGGATGGGCGTGGTCTACCTGGCGCAGCACGTCGCGCTGAAGAAGCACTTCGCCATCAAGGTGCTGCCGGCGAAGCTGGCGCAGGAGCACTCCTTCGTCGCGCGGTTCAAGCGCGAGGCGGTGATGCTCGCGAAGCTCAAGCACGCGCACATCGTCAACGTCACCGACTTCGGCGAGCACCAGGGCAAGCTCTACCTCGTGCTGGAGTACGTCGACGGCGGGTCGCTCGAGGATTGGTTCAAGGCGCACCTCGAGAAGGGGAAGGGCGCGCCGCCGGCCGACGTGGCGCGGATCGTCGGGCAGATCCTCCAGGGCCTCGGGCACGCGCACCACGCCGGCATCATCCACCGCGACCTCAAGCCCGCCAACGTGCTGATGGAAAAGACCGGCGAGGCGAAGATCTCGGACTTCGGCCTCGCGCGCATGGCGGCGGAGGAGGAATACCGCAAGGCCGGCGGCACGGCGTCGCCGTTCATGGGCGACAGCGTCACCACCACCGGCACGATCGTCGGCACCATCGACTTCATGTCGCCCGAGGCGCGCAACATGCGGCCGTCGGATGCGCGCTCGGACATCTACGCGGTCGGCATCATGACCTACTACCTGCTCACCGCGCGCAAGCCGCACGGTCTCGCGCAGGCGGCGTCGCGGCTGATCCCGGGGCTCGATCCCGGCTGGGACAAGTTCATGTCGACCTGCCTCGCGGAAAACCCCGGCGACCGCTACCAGACCGCCGAGGCGGCGCTGGCGGCGCTGAAGGAGCTGGGCGGCAAACCGGTGAAGAAGGCCAACCCGGTCCTGCCCGTCGCGATCGTGGCGGGCCTGGTGGCCGTCGGCATCGGCGTGTGGAAATTTTTGAGTCCCGCGGCCGCGCCCGTCGAGCCGGTGAAGGCGCCGGTGACCGCGGCAGTGGCGCCGGCCCCGGCGCCCGCCGCCGAATCGCCCAAGGCGCCGCTGACGGTGCCCGCCGCCGGCGGGTCCGAGGCCGCGGCGCAACGCAAGCTCGCGCTCACCGGCCTGCCCGCCGGGGCGCAGGTGACGTTTCGCGGCCGCACGCAGACGGTCGGCGCGACCGGGCGGCTCGTGCTGGAAGGTCCGCCCGAGCCGCTGGCCGTCAAGGTGCGCGCCGCCGGCTACGTCGATTGGGAGGGTGACGTCGGCCAGGACGCCAAGGCGCTCGAGGACACGGTGCCGCTGGAGCTCATCCCGCCGCACGCGGTGCGCTTCACGGGCCTGCCGGCCGGCGCCAAGCTCACGGTCAACGGCCAGACGGTCGACGCCGACGCCGGTGGCAACGCCACCATCGACCTGCGGCCGGCGCGCCTGACCGTCACGGCGACCGCGCCCAAATACCAGGATTTCGCGCAGGAGGTGGACGTGCAGCAGTCGACGCAGTCCGTCGCGCTGGCGATGGAGAAGCTGCCGCCGCCGCCCGAGGTGCGCGTGGACCTCGCCCCCGGGGTCACGGTCGTGTTCAAGTGGATCCCGCCGGGCAGCTTCACCGCCGGCAGCAAGGCGGGCGATCCCGGCCAGCAACGCTCCGACCTGCCCGCGGCCCGCGCGGAAATCCCCGCCGGCTTCTACGTGGCCGAGACCGAGATGACGCAGCGCGAGCACATGGCCCTGGCCGGACGCAATCCCAGCAACAGCCGCGCGCTCGGCGACGACAGCCGGCCGGTGGAGCAGGTCGCCTGGCGCGACCTGACCGGTTCCGGCGGCGTGCTGGAGAAGTTGAATGCCCTGCTGCGCAAGAAGCAGCTGCCCTACACGGCGGATCTGCCGACGGAGATCGAGTGGGAGTACGCGTGCCGCGCCGGCACCGAGACCAGTTACAACGACGGGCACAACTACAGCGACCGCGAGGATGCGGTGCTCGCGGGCACCGCGCATTTCCTGCGCGGCGCCGGCCTCGCCGCGCCGGCGCCCGTGCGGAAGCTCAAGCCCAACGCGTGGGGCCTTTACGACATGCACGGCAACGTCGCCGAATGGGCCTACGGCAACAAGGGCCCGCGCGACGCGGTGCTGCGCGGCGGCCACTGGAAGGTCGCGGCGGTGCACTGCCGCTCGGCCTCGCGCATCGAGCTGCCGCCCGAGACGCGCCCGACCGAATACATGGGCTACCGCCTCGTGCTGCGGCCGACGGAGTGAACGCGCCGCCGGCGGGCGGCGGTCAGTACCGGTCCATCACCTGCCACATGACCCAGGACAGGCCGAGGCTGAAGACGATCAGCCCGGCGAGGCCGAAGACCACCGTGATGACGTTGAGGCCGCTGAGCGCCACGGCCCCGATGATCACCGCGTTGCCGCCGACCAAGAGGAGCCAGAATTCCTTGGCGCGGCGCGATCGCACCCGGCGGATCTCGATCTCGTCGGCCCCGTGCCGCCGCTCGGCCGCGCGATTCTGCCGCAGCACGGCATGGACGTCGTTGGGATCGCCCGGCCGGGGATCGGCGGGGGCGGCCCCGCCCACCTTGAACACGGGCGGGCCGGCGAGCTTCGCGAGGTCCTGGGCCGACGGCGCCGCCGGTTCCGCGGACACGGGGGCGTTGTCGCGTCGGAACGCGCGTTCCTTGAAGCCGTAGATCTTGCGCGGCGGATCCGTTTCGTCGGGCACGGGGGCAGCAAAGCAGGTGGGGCGTGCGAGTCGACGGCGGATTGAATCGCGGGCTGCGCGCGCCGCGTTCACAGGTGCTCGCGGAACACCTTGATGAGGTCGGTCTCGGTGTACGGCTTGCGCAGGACGGCGCGCACGCCGGCGCGCTTCAGCTCCTCCTGCTTCTCCGCCAGGCTGTCCTCGGTCACGAGGCCCGTGGAGAGGAAGATCGGGACGTCCGGGGCAAGGCGATGGATGATCTCCGCCACGGCTTCGCCGTTCATGCCGGGCATCATGCGGTCGAGGAGGGCGATCTTCACGTCGGCCTGGTGGGCGCGGAAGGTCTCCACCGCCTCCTCGCCGCTCCCGGCCAGCACCGTCTTGAAGCCGAGCTTCTCCAGCACCGTGCGGGTGATCTCGCGGATCAGGACCTCGTCGTCGACGACCAGCACGAGCCGGCCGTCCCCCGCAACGAACGGCGAGGCGGAGGAGGACTTGGCGGCGGCCGGGTCGGCGGCGGCCACGGCCGGCAGGCACACCTGGAAGGTCGTGCCGACGCCGACGGTGCTGGCCACGCGGGTGAAGCCGCCGTGGCTGCGCACGATGCCATGGACGGTGGACAACCCGAGCCCGGTGCCCTGGCCGCGCGGCTTGGTGGTGAAGAACGGGTCGAAGATCATCGGCAGGATGTCGGCCGCGATCCCGGCGCCGGTGTCCGTCACGGTGATCACCACGAACTCGCCGGCGGTGGCGCCGGGTGTGCGGGCCGCCGCGGCCTCGTCCAGCGCCTCCAGCGCGAGGGTGAACGTGAGCTGGCCGCCCTTCGGCATGGCGTCGCGGGCGTTGACCGCGAGGTTGAGCAGGACCTGGTGGATCTGGGTGGGGTCGACGCGGACGTCCGGTTCCTTCGGGCAGGCGATGTCGTAGCTGACGTCGATGTTGCGCGGCAGCGTCTCGTGCATGAGGTGCGTCATCTCCTTCACCAGCCGGCTCAACCGCATCGGCATGCGGGTGCCGTCCATGCCGCGCGAGAACGCCAGCACCTGCCGCACGATGTCCGCGCCGCGGCGGGCGCACTGCTCGACGAGGTCGAGGTACTTCTGCTCGCCGGGGTAGCGGGTGCGCAGCACCTCGATCGAGAGCGAGATCGGGGCAATGATGTTGTTCAGGTCGTGGGCGATGCCGCTGGCCAGCAGGCCGATGCTCTCGAGCCGCTGCGTCTGGAAGAGCTGCTTCTCGAGCGAGCGGCGGTCGGTAACGTCCTGCTTGACGGCGACGAAGTGCGCGATCGCGCCGGTCTCGTCGCGCACCGGCGTGATGACGGTCTGCTCCGTGAGGAGGCCGCCGTCCTTGCGGGAGTTGACGATCTCGCCCGTCCACGTCCGGCCGCTGCTGATCGTCCGCCACAACTGCGCGTAGAATTCCGCGGGATGCTGGCCGGACTTGAGGATGCGGGGATTCCGGCCCACCGCCTCCTCGAAGCTGTAGCCGGTGGCCCGCGTGAAGGCGGGGTTGACCCATTCGATTTCGCCCTGGGCGTTGGTGATGACCACGCTGTTGGCCGTGGCCGCCAGCGCCGCGCTCTGGAGCGCGAGGCGCGCCTCGGTCGCCTTCAGCTTCGTGATGTCGTGGAAGACGCACAGCACCTGCCGCGCCTCGCCCGGCAGCGGCTCGGCGCTCACGAGCAGCCAGGTGCGCTTGGCCTGGTCCGGGTGCCGCACGCCCATGACGACGTCCGTCACCGGCTGGCCCATGGCCATCGCCCGGTGCATCGGGCGCTCCGCGGCGGGGAGGGCGGTGCCGTCGTCCTGGATCACCTCCCAGGCGTCGTCGATCGTGGGGCGGCCGAGCAACTCGTCGCGGCGGAGGCCGAGCAGTTCGGCGGCGCGTTCGTTGCAGAAAATGATGCCGGCCCGTGCGTCGCGCACGATGACGCCGGCGTTCAGGTTGCGCAGCAACAGCCGGTTCCGGGCCTCGCTGGCGCGCAGCTCGGTTTCGGCGGCCACGCGGCGTTCCTCCTGCGCGAACCGCTCCATCCCGAAGCCGATGTTCGCCGCCATGTCGATGAGGAGGTTCTGGATTTCCTCGTCGAAGGCGTTCACCTCCGCGGCGTAGAGCGTGAACGAGCCGACGACCTGGTTGTCGCGCCGCAGGGGCAGCGATGCCGAGGCGCGCCAGCCGAATTTCCCGCCGCTCTCGCGCCACGGGCGGGTCAGCTCGTTCGCCAGGAAATCCTGGCACCAGACCGGCCGACCCTCGCGGATCGAGGTGCCGGTGGGGCCGCGGCCGCGGGGGTCGTCGGCCGAGGTGACGATGTGCGCCTTGTTGAGGTACTCGATGCCGGCGCCGTAGTGCGCCACCTGCCGGACGTCGCTGCCCTCGGCCAGGCCGATCCAGGCCAGCTTCAACCCGCCCGCCTCGACGGCGGCGCGACAGACCTCGTTCCAGAGTTCCTGCGGGGTTTGGCAGCGGACGATGGCCTCGCTGCACCGGGTGGTGGCCTGGTAGAGGCGGCTGAGGCGGAGGATGCGCGACTCGTTCCGCTTCCGGTCCGTGACGTCCTGGACAATGCCGGTGGCGGACACCACGTGGCCGGACTGGTCGCGGATCCGCTCGCCCAGCTCTGCACGCAGGTGGCGTTCGGTGCCGTCCGTCCGGATCACCCGGAATTCGAGGGGGGGGAGCGGTTCGTCGCCGCCGAGGGTTCGCCGGCCCTGTTGGATCACAATCTGGTCGAACACCGCACGGTCGTCGGGGTGCACGAGCGCGGCCATCGCCTGGTTGAGATCGGCCGGCGGCCGGGCCGGATCGAGGCCGAGGATGTGGAACATTTCGTCGGACCATTGCACGCGGTCGTCGTCGAGATGCCAGGTCCAGTTGCCCACCTGCGCCACGCGCTGGGCCGAGGCGAGCGCGGCGGCGGTCTCGCGCAGGCGGTCGCTCGCGTCGCGGCGCCGGCGCAGCAGCAGCGCGAAGATCCAGAAGACCAGAAGCCCGATCGCGCGGTTGGCGAATTCCACCAGCGACGCATGCGCTCCCGGCTCGACCAGCGGGGCGATTACCGTGAGGACAGAGCACAATCCCACCATCACTTCGAACATCCGGCGCGGGGTTGCGCCCAAGGTCATCAGGACCGGAATCATGTAGACCAGCCAGACGGCGATGACCCGCGGCAGCCCGAGATCGAGCGCGAAGATCGCGGCGGCCAGGACGAAGCTGGCGACGAGACGAAGACGGGAGGAGGGCGAGGGGGAATTCACGGCGTTGAATCGCCAAAACAGCGCGGCCCGGCTTGAGCATCGCCGGCGGGGTCGCGGTAGCAACGGCAAAGGCGGTTTCCCGCGCGCGATCGCTCAGAGGTCGTCCACCGGCGGCGGCTGGTGCAGCCAGTTGTTCTCGCTGTCGGCCATGAACTGGGCCGGCCACGTGGCGTGGCTGATCTCCCAGGACCGGAAGGTGCGGATGCTCTGTGCAAAATCGTCGATGAGTTCGCGCGTGGGCAGCCGGGCGAGCTGCTCGATCCGGTCCAGCAGGCCCGGCGGCTGCTCCGGGGCGCGGGCCAGCACGCGCAGGAACCACTTGTGGTAGGGGTAGAGCATTTCGTTGTGCGCGAGAACGATCCGGCCGCCGAACAGCACGAGCTTGCCGACCGCCGTGCGCAGGAGCGTGAGGTTGTCCTTCGCCAGGGCCTGGCCGCAGTACCAGTGCCACGCCTCGATTTGCGCCTGGAACCGCCAGAGGCGCGCGGCCTTCTCGGCCACCGGGTACCGCGCGATCTCGACGCACAGCGGCGCGAGGCCGGGCTCGTGCGAGAAGAGCACCTGCGCATCCTGGAAGGCAAAGCGCGCCGGCTCGCTGCCCTTCGCCGCCACCTCGCGCATGAAGGCGAGCGAGGTGTACTTGCCGTCGACGTAGCCGTCGGCGTAGGTGCACAGTTCGCGGCTGAAGAAGCAGGTTTCACCCGCCTGCAGCCGCGCCCGGTGCTCCTCGTCGGACACGAGGATCAGCACGTCGACGTCGGAGGCCGGCGTCTGGAAGCCGTGCGCGAGGGAGCCGCCGAGCAGGAGGCCACGGACGCCCGCCTGGCGGGCGAAGTGCTCGGTGGTGCGGCGGATGGTTTCGGTGTGGTGCGGGGCGAGCAAGGGGGCGGGGTGACCGCATCACGGTGGGCGGATCCGCTGCGCGCGGACAGCGCGGCCCCGGTCGAATAGTAGAGTGCGCCCCGGGGTGCCGCGCGGAAAGGCACGGCGGGACGAATTCCGGTAACCTTTCGCGCCCCGCCGAGTTCTCCCGGTGGCGCCATGCTCTCCAACCTCCGTCTCTCCCTGCGCACCCTCGCCGCCTCCCGCGGGTTCGCCTTCATCGCCGTGCTCACGCTCGCAGTGGGCATCGGGGCCTCCA
>CAYMSE010000198.1:0-4672 GCA_964392935.1 uncultured Oleiharenicola sp. | reverse complement strand
CCCCGGGCCCCCCGCCCTGAGGCACTGACGAAGGTGGAAAGGAGCGTCACATGCCGATCATCAAAGCGCGCACGAATCGCGTCCGATCCGTGCGCCACATCTGCCGGCTCCAGGAACCCAATCGGGACGCGCTCGTACTCTACGCGCGCTTCATCGGCGACACGGCCGACTACGTGCTCAATCAACTCATCGAAACCACCCTCGCGAAAGATCGCGAGTTCATCGCGTGGCGCACCGAGCATCCGGACGAGGTCCCGATGCCGGCTTCACGTCGGCGTGCGGCTGGCACGCCGGAGGTCGCCACACCGTCGCGCGCGTGAGCCAAGACCGATGTGCACTGTGCTCGAATCTCGCACCATGCTCAGTGTGGCCGTGAGCGCCATCGTCGGCGCCATGGGACTCCACGCGTATCCCTTTCCTGCCGACAACGTAGTCCTCGCGCTGGTCCGTCTCGAGCGACCGCTCGTCTACGCCGACTTTGCCTACACGTACGCCGCGCTGTGGTTCAGCTCGACCTTCTTCGTGGCCAGCATCGGCTTCTCGTGCCTCACTATTTTCGTCACGCGCGATCGCCGCGCCGTGACGGCGGCACCGCTTCCGCCGTATCCGGTGCCCGAGTATCGGGAGGAGTTCTTCCTCGTCCTCGGCGAGCAGCACCATCGCACGACGCCCGGACGCGCGCCGACGCCATGCTGGTTGACGATTCCCGAGCGTGGCCTCTACACCGGCCTGTTCGTCGTCGGTGCCATCGGCTCCGGCAAGACGTCGGCGTGTATGTATCCCTACGTCGAGCAGCTCTTGGCGTACCGCGCGGATGATTCCATGCGCAAGGCCGCGGGCCTCATCCTGGAAGTGAAGGGCGACTTCTGCCGGCAGGTGCGCAACATCCTCGCGCGTAACGGCCGGACCGACGACTACGTCGAGGTCAGTCTCGACTCGCCCTATCGTTACAACCCGCTCCACAACGATCTCGATGCCTACGCCCTGGCCTACGGCATCGCCACGCTCATGACGAATCTGTTCGGGCGCGGCAAGGAGCCGTTCTGGCAACAGGCGAGCACGAATCTCGTCAAGTTCGTGATCCTGCTGCACCAGACGCTGGACGACTACGTCACGCTCTTCCAGGTCTACGAGCACGTCATCAACGCAGACAAACTGCGCACGCGGATCGACGAAGGCGAGCGCCACTTTCGGGCGCAGCACCGGCGCATCGTCGTTCACAAGCGTGAGCACCTGTTCACGGCCGCGCTGAGAGGGTGGGTGTGGCACGACGACGCGACGGGCACGCAGACGTGGGCGGAATGGTCGTCCGACCTCGAGGACGCGCTTCGCGCGGCCGGCATCCCATGGCAGCTCGCGCATGCAACGGCGCCGGCCACATGGGCCGACAAGGTCGCGCAGTTCGAGGCGGTCAAACGCTGGTTCGAGGACGACTGGATGCGCATCGAGCCGAAGCTGCGGACGTCCATCATCGAAGGCGTCAGCGTGTTCCTGTCGCTCTTCGACGACAACCCGCGCGTGAAGCACACCTTCTGCCCACCAAAGGAACTGTACGATCCGGCGCGCAATCCCGACGGACGATTCGGCACGCCACTCCCGCCCCTCGGCGATCTGATCGAACAAGGCAAGGTCATCGCGCTCAACTTTCCGATCGCGATGAATCCCGGCTTGGCGCGCGCGCTGGGCACGATGCTGAAGCAGGATTTTCAGCGCGCGGTGCTCAACCGCGTGCATCGCGCTGACCTCGGTATGGCGCAAGACATGCGCCCAGTCCTCTTCGTCTGCGATGAGTACCAGGCGTTCGCGACGACAGGTGAGAACGAGCCGTCCGGCGACGAGAAGTTCTTTGCCCTTGCGCGGCAGGCGCGGTGCGTCCCTATCGTTGCCACACAGAGCGTCAGTTCGCTCCGCTCGACGCTTCAGGGAGAGGCGTGGCGGACGCTCTTGCAAAGCCTCCGAACGAAGATCTTTTTGACATTGTCTGACGACTTCAGCGCGCAGATGGCCGCCGATCTCTGCGGCAAGATCGAGCGCCTCAAGCCGGGCTATACCATCACGGAGGCCGGACAGGACGCGCGTGTCAGCATGCTGACCGGCCGCCCGGCCGCGCACCGGACCACCGTCAGCGCCGCCAAGACTTACAGCCTGCAGTACGAGTACGTATTCCAGCCAAAGGTCTTCGCGGAGCTCCAGAACTCTCAGGCCATCGTCCTGCCGTACGACGGGCTCAATCCGCAGCCCCCGACGTACTGCTATCTCAAGCCGCACTACCTTGATCCCCAGGTCAGCTACTTCGATCACGCCGCGAGAGGAGCGCTGTAATGAGCTTCGACGTCATCCTCCCGTTCCTGCGGCCGATCGCGCACCTGATCGAGGACCCGGACGTGAGCGAGGTCATGGTCAACGGCTCGCGCCGGATCTTTGTCGAGCGCCATGGGCTGGTCCGGGAAGTGCTCGATGTGCGGCTCGACGAACGCAACCTGCGCGTCGCCGTGAAGAACATCGCGCGAGCCCTTGGCGACGACGTGTCGGAGGAGAAGCCGATTCTCGACTCGCGGCTGCCCGATGGCTCGCGTGTCGCCGCCGTCTTTCCTCCGTGCAGTCTCGGCGGAACGACGCTGACGGTCCGCAAGTTCCAGACGCGTTTCTTCACTGCTGAGGAACTCATGCGGATCGGCACGATGACCGCGGCCGTGCTCGAGACGCTGCAGGCGGCGATTGCGAACGGCAAGAACATTCTCATCAGCGGCGGCACGAGCACGGGCAAGACCACGTTGCTGAATGCGCTCGCGGCATTCCTACCAGTGGACGATCGCCTCGTCGTCATCGAGGACACGGCGGAACTCCAGATTGACCGGCCGAACCTGGTCCGCTTCGAAGCGCGCCGCGAGCAGGTGGGTATGCCGGCGGTCACGATCCGCGATTTGCTCCGCGCGACACTCCGCCACCGACCGGACCGGATCATCGTGGGCGAGGTTCGTGGCGGCGAGGCATTTGATCTGCTGCAGGCGCTCAATACGGGCCATGCCGGCACGCTATCGACGATCCACGCCAATTCCGCCGACCAGGCGTTGGCGCGATTCGCGTCGTGTGTCGTGCAGAGTGGCGTCGAGCTGCCATATCAGGCCGTCCGCTACCAGATCGCCGACGCGATCGATCTGGTGCTACATCTTGGTCGACGTCGGGGCGCCCGTGTCGTCGAGGAACTGATTCAAGTTGTGCGCTATGAAGCGGAGCGCGATCGCTACGAGACGGTCGATCTCGTAGCGACGGCCGTCTCGACGCGTACGGACAGGGATGTCTACCCATGAAGGCGCGATCGGAACACGGGGGCGAGCCATCGCTCACCGATGGTCGGGCTCGTCTCGACGCCGTCAAGACGCCTCGCACGGCTCGGCCCCGACGGCGTCGGGCTGACGGTCTTGACCGCGCCGACGACGAGCTTCGGACGGCAGCGATCGATGGCTGCCCGCGTCTATGGCGTCAGGCCGTCGTTCCGGCGCTGCTTCGAGCGCATGATTCGCCGCGACCGGCATCGGGCGGGCCGTCGATCGTCGTCACCATCGGACACGAAACGCGTGTCTTCCACGCCTTCATCACGATGGCGCCGGTTGGATACGACGCACCGTCAACGATCACGCTCTACGTCTCGACGCGTGCGGACCTTG
The DNA here is from genome assembly GCA_964392935.1 of uncultured Oleiharenicola sp. Lineage (GTDB taxonomy): Bacteria > Verrucomicrobiota > Verrucomicrobiia > Opitutales > Opitutaceae > Lacunisphaera. The sequence continues at coordinate 1,004 of CAYMSE010000198.1, read as the reverse complement.
CGGCATTCGCCGCCAACGATCCGATTGAACTCGGAATAGCAGACTCGTGCGCGCGATTGGTGCTAGTGGACGCGATGGAGCTGACGTGGCAGCGCGCGCGTTGCCGCCAAGCCGGCCACCGCTTGGTGCCGGCCGATGTTGGATTCGTCGGGCCTGAGATGCTGCAGCGGTGGTTGTGGCGGCGATTGTTTGCGATGTCGGCTTGACGCAGCCGGCCCGCAGACGAGCGCGTGAGAGCGCTCGCGCCAGCGAAGCTGGCACGTCGTCTGCCATCAAATAGCCGCGCGTCACTGGTCGCTTTCCGGTTCGCGTGTGGACGCCTCAGTTGTGAAGGCGCCACACACGAACCGGAGGAGACCATGATTTCAACTTGTCTATCCACCACGACCCGATCGACGCACGACGCTGTGCCACGCAATCGCGTGATTCATGGCGACTGCATCGAGGTGATGCGTACGCTGCCGCCAGACAGCATCGATCTCGTGATGGCCGACCCGCCCTATCTCGTGCGCTACCGTCCACGCGACGCGCGCACCTATTCGAATGACGACAACGGCCGCTGGTTGGAGCCGGCGTACGCGGAGGTTTATCGCGTGCTGAAACCCAACCGCGTGTGTGTCAGCTTCTACGGGTGGGCGCGCGCCGAGCAGTTTCTCCGTGCCTGGCGGTTGGCCGGCTTCAGGCCAATCGCGCATTTCACGTTTGTGAAGCGCTATGCCTCGGCGACGAAGTTCGTGCGGTATCAGCACGAGCAGGCGTATGTCCTCGCGAAGGGCCGACCAGCCAATCCGCGAGAGCCGATCGCCGACGTCATCGCGTGGGAGTACACCGGCAATCCGTTGCACCCGACGCAAAAGCCCGTGTCGGTGCTTGAACCGCTCGTTCGCACCTGTTCGCAGACGGGTGACCTCGTGCTTGATCCGTTCTGCGGTTCGGGCTCATCGCTGATCGCCGCGCGAAATCTCGGCCGCGCGTTCCTCGGCATCGAACTGATCGCGCGCTAT